>JAYUYI010000075.1:0-2113 GCA_043752545.1 Thermoleptolyngbya sp. | reverse complement strand
TTGACTCCCATTCCGATCCTGTTTATGGATTTTGCTTAGAAGCAAGGGATTCTAATCGTATCACTCTATATATCTTCTGCTCAACTATTACTTTTATGGCGCAGCGCTACGTTCGTGTTGAAACGACGACAGGGCAGCTTCACTACGGGTTACTCTTGCTCGATCGCAGGGTTCAGGTACTAGATGCTCCGCCCTGGCTGAAAGGTCAGGCAACCGAGTTATATCTTGAACCCGAAACGTATCGGATTTTGCCGCCCTGTGCCCCGTCCAAAATTGTGGCCGTTGGTAAAAATTACGCCAAGCATGCTGCCGAACTGGGAGGTGATGTGCCCTTGGAACCTCTGCTGTTCCTGAAGCCATCGACGGCACTACTCGCCGATCGCTCCCCCATTGTCTACCCGCTCCAATCGCAGCGGGTGGATTATGAGGGAGAACTGGCGCTGGTAATTGGCGATCGCTGCTTCCACTGCACCCCAGAAGCGGCTCAAGCCAAAATTTGGGGCTACACGATTGCCAATGACGTCACTGCCCGCGATTTGCAGTTGAAAGATGGGCAATGGACACGCGCCAAGGGGTTTGACACATTTTGCCCGCTCGGCCCGTGGATTGTACGCAATTTAAGCCCCGGAGCGCGACTGCAAACGTTTATAAACGACAACCCTGACCCGGTGCAATCTGCTTACATTAGCGACATGGCGTTTCCACCCGATATGCTAGTGTCGTTTATTAGCCAGGTGATGACGCTGCTACCGGGCGACGTGGTGTTGACCGGGACACCTCACGGGATTGGCGCGCTGCATGTGGGCGATCGCGTCCGGGTCGAGATTGAAGGAATTGGCGCACTAGAGAATGCTGTAGAGGCGCTGCCAGCCGATCTGCTGCACGGGCGGGAGTAAAAATTGAGGGTTCAGCTATTTCAGAATTTAAATCTGGCTGAACCCTTCCCACCGATGACTTTAACCAATTTAAGCGCTCACAGCTTAGTTCCTACCCGTTTAGCGAACCTGCATATAAACGGCATTCGAGATCGTTGGAATTTCAGCATAGCGACCCATCGCTGACTGGATTACCGAGTACACCACCGCCGCAATTACACCCAAAAACACCACGTTATTCAGCGTCTCTAGGATCAGACTGCCGCCCAAAACGGGGGTTAGCAAGAAGTCAATCAACAGCTGACAGAGAAACACCACGATGCTGATTAAGATGGCCTGCATGGCGTTAAACCGAATGAAGTGGGCGATGCTCTCATTGCGCACCACCAGCAGAAATAGGGCAAAGAACACAATCAAGCTAACAAAGGGCAGCGAATAGATCTGCATCAATGGCGCGATTGGTAGTAGCACCACTGACAGCGCTGGAAACTGACTAAAAAACGCCCTTGAAAAAGGTAGGACATCGAGCAGGGGCAGCAAATATACTAGGCAGGCAAAAACGCGATCAAAGGGGGTTGAGGAACCACGCCGAGTCATGACTGTCTCCGAGATGGTAAACAAGGCTAAGAGGCGGGCTGTTGTAACGCCACCTCATCCTAGAATAGCGCACCTTAACCTGGCCACGATTCGCCCGCTCCCTACAGCCTGATATTGGCTTTACCCTACGGCTCGATGTTGGCAATCCGGAAGCCCATTTGGCATTCATATTGCTCGGGCAGGTTTTTGGGCGCTTTGGCCAAAGCGCGTCCGCAGCGGAGCTTGCCGGGTTGCCAGCGGGGTTGGCCGCTTTGGTCTGCCATCAAACAGCTTTGACACACCTGCTGCGGTGACAGAAGCTGATTTTCCATAAGAACAACTAACATAGGATGCCTCCGGTAGAGTTGGGGATTCCTACGCCCAAGGCTGACACTATTCATTCTATGTCAGCAATTCAGGGGTATTGGTTAAGTTTGTGTATCTAAATTTAACCTTCAATTTTAGATTTAACCTTCAATTTTAGAAAAGAGGAGTATCGGATGAGACGGTCTGCTGTGGAATAGCGGTATGATTGAGGGCTTGGGAGAAATTACTTGGTAGATGGCCTCAGCTCGGCTAGTTTTGCGAGATCGGCTAACTTTGCGAGATCGGCTAACTTTGCGATCGCCCGACTAAACCAGTATTCTCAGATCAGTAGAGAT
>JAYUYI010000074.1:0-2114 GCA_043752545.1 Thermoleptolyngbya sp. | reverse complement strand
CGCGCTCCGCGCAGGCAGGCCAACGCCCCAGCCCCCCAATCGACAGACCTGCGGCGGACGACGTGAGCGTGACGCCCCCGCCAGATGGAACGGATGCTGCTGCCTCCTCCCTCAAAAACGTAGGCGGCCTCACGGATGTGTTGCGCGAACTGCGGGAACTAGTGGAGCTACCCCTAAAACGCCCCGATGTGCTGCAAAAACTTGGCCTAGAACCCCCTCGCGGAGTGCTGCTGGTGGGGCCACCGGGAACTGGAAAAACGCTCACAGCTCGTGGACTAGCGGAAGAGTTGGGCGTTAACTACATCGCTATCGTGGGTTCCGAAGTCATGGGGAAATATTACGGAGAAGCGGAGGCTCGGCTGCGTAGCGTGTTCGAGAAAGCGGCCAAGGCGGCTCCCTGCATTATATTTATTGATGAAATTGATAGCCTTGCCCCCGATCGCGCCAAGGTGGAAGGGGAGGTAGAAAAACGACTGGTGGCTCAGCTATTGGGGCTGATGGATGGATTTGCCAAGACTACGGGCGTGATTGTGCTAGCGGCGACCAATCGCCCCAATCACCTCGACCCAGCTCTGCGTCGTCCCGGTCGGTTCGATCGCGAAGTGCTGTTTCGGGTGCCCGATCGCGACGGTCGCCTAGAAATTCTCCAGATCCAAACCCGCTCAATGCCGCTGGAGTTAGTTGAATTAGAGGCGATCGCCGACTTCTCCGTGGGCATGGTCGGGGCAGACCTGAAAGCCCTCTGCCAAAAAGCCGCCTACACGGCTCTACGCCGCCAAGTCTCGTCGCTCGACGACCCGCTTCCAGACCACCTCAGCATTACCCAATCCGACTTCCTCCACGCCCTACGCGAAATCAAACCCTCCGTGCTGCGGTCAGTAGAAGTAGAATCGCCCAACGTCACCTGGGATGACATCGGCGGTCTAGAAGCGGTGAAACAAACGCTGCAAGAATCGGTAGAAGGGGCGCTGCTCTACCCCGATCTGTACCAGCGCACAGGAGCGATGGCACCGCGCGGCATTTTGCTCTGGGGGCCACCGGGCACTGGGAAAACCTTGCTGGCCAAAGCGATCGCCTCTCAAGCTCGCGCCAACTTTATTGCTGTCAATGGCCCAGAATTGCTGAGTAAGTGGGTCGGATCTGCCGAACAGGCCGTGCGCGAACTATTTGCCAAAGCTCGACAGGCACAGCCCTGTGTGGTGTTTGTGGATGAAATTGACACGCTGGCTCCTGTGCGGGGCACATTCCAGGGCGATTCTGGGGTGGGCGATCGCGTTGTGGGGCAGCTATTAACCGAACTGGACGGCTTGCAGGGATGTCCCAATGTCTTGCTAATTGGTGCCACCAACCGCCCTGATGCCCTCGACCCTGCCCTACTCCGCGCCGGACGGCTAGATCTACAGCTCAAAATTGACCTACCTGATGCCACCAGCCGTCTGGCCATCTTGCACGTTCACAATCAAGACCGTCCACTGGCCGATGTCGATCTGGCGGGTTGGGCGACGCAAACCGAGGGTTGGAATGGTGCCGACCTAGCCCTACTGAGCAATCAGGCTGCCCTGCAAGCCATCCGGCGATATCGGGCGGCGCAGCTGAGCGACCCTGCAATGCTGCAAATTTTGGAGGTGGATTTTGCGATCGCCTATGCTCTACTGGCAGAACAAAAAGGTTAACGCTCAGTCGCTCAGTATGGTGGATCAAAAGCAAGGTGGATCAAAAGCAAGCATTCCCAGCAGGCTTAATCGCTGGCTGAAGGCTTAGTCGGTGACCCCGTGTTTCGCACCCGAACGATTTTACCCAGCAGGTCAAACCAAAAAGACGATCCCATAGAAATAGCAATACCCGTAATCACCCAGCCCAGAATGGCTTTGGGCACCGCAACCAGCAAATTAACAGGCTTTGCAGCCAGCGCACCTTCTCCCGAGCTACCAAACTGTTGCCTTGTATTCCGCTGATTCCACCCAATCGGCAGCGGGATTTCGTTCAACACATTGTCTAAGGCATCTCTGACATCGGATAGCTCTCGCTGAATTTCTGCAACATTTTGTGGATTGGAGGGCGCAGTGGCAGGCAGCGGGCTAACGTCTACGCCAGGAGCTAAAGCATTCGGCAAG
>JAYUYI010000073.1:0-2116 GCA_043752545.1 Thermoleptolyngbya sp. | reverse complement strand
TCAACTGGTGCAATGGCGGCGCGGGCTGCACCAACGGCCAGAACTGGGCTTTCGCGAAACGCTGACAGCCGGGTTCATTGCCGAGAAGCTGCGCGAGTGGGGGATTGAGCATCAGACGGGTGTGGCGCAAACGGGAATTGTGGCGGTGATTGCGGGCAGCCGTCCGGGACCCGTGCTAGCGATTCGCGCCGACATGGACGCGCTGCCGATTCAGGAAGAAAACCAGGTGCCCTATCGATCGCAACACGACGGCATGATGCACGCCTGTGGTCACGATGGTCATGTGGCGATCGCCCTCGGCACGGCCTACTATCTGTCGCAGCACCGGGATGACTTTGCCGGTACGGTCAAAATTATCTTTCAGCCTGCCGAAGAAGGCCCCGGTGGCGCGAAGCCAATGGTGGCAGCGGGCGTGTTGAAAAATCCTGACGTGGATGCCATCATTGGGCTGCATTTGTGGAACAACCTGCCGCTGGGCACGGCGGGCGTGCGCACTGGGGCGATGATGGCGGCGGTGGAGTTGTTTGACCTCACCATTCACGGTAAGGGCGGTCATGGTGCCATGCCCCACCAAACGATCGATTCCATCGTCGTGGCGTCGCAGGTGGTGAACGCCCTGCAAACAATTGTGGCGCGCAACCTCGACCCGCTGCACTCGGGCGTGGTCACGGTGGGCAGCTTTCAAGCCGGGAAGGCACGCAATGTAATTGCGGACAGTGCTACCCTGGGCGGCACGGTGCGCTATTTCGACCCCGCCCTGACCGATTTCTTTGAACGACGGTTTAACGACATTGTCGCCGGGATTTGCCAAAGCCACGGAGCCACCTACAGCCTCGACTATCGCAAGCTCTATCCGCCTGTGGTAAATGATGGGGCGATCGCCAACCTGGTGCGCTCGGTGGCCGAAACTGTGATTGAAACCCCTGCTGGCGTCGTCCCCGACTGCCAGACTATGGGCGGTGAAGATATGTCGTTCTTTTTGCAAGAAGTTCCGGGCTGCTACTTCTTTCTCGGCTCCGCGAATACCGACAAAGGGCTGGCCTATCCCCACCACCATCCCCGCTTCGACTTTGATGAAACGGCATTGGGCATGGGGGTAGAGATGTTTATCCGCTGTGTCGAAAAATTCTGTGCCCCATAACTCTGTGGTTGATCTCTAGTAGGGATTGCGCGTAAAGTGATTAGCTCCCTAACTTCTGACGAAAACTTAGCTATAGCGCCTGATTCCATCGTAGAAGTCGGGGATCTTTAGGTTTGAAAATTAGTCCATGCCAAACGTCACCGATACCACTGCCGTAATGTCTTTCTCAACAGAGGTCGTGTCGTAGATGCCGTAGTCGCTCACATCGGTGGAGTTGCGGGCAGTAATTTGAAAGACGCCCGTTTCCGCGCTGCGGACTGCGCCGACTTGGTCATCCGTGCTTTGGGCGATCGCATCTGCTCTGGCTTTTGCATCCTTGGTCGCCTCTGCCACCATTTCAATCCGCACCTGACTCAGCTGCGTATATAAATACTGCGGCGGCTCCGACACCAGGGCGATGCCTTCGTTGATCAGTTCGGTGGCCTGTTGAGACAGCTTGGTATAGCGATCGACTTCAGTTGAGCGGATCTCAAACCGCTGGCTGAGCCGATAGGCCAAGGTCTGACCCGTTTCTCGCCCGTTGCCATCGACGGCTGGAATGGCCGTTGTTTCCACCGCGCCCAAGGTGATGGCATTCTCGGATACTTTTTGCTCGTTTAAGTAAACTTGCACGCGCTCAGTTTGGCGTTTTAGGTCTTGATAGGCCGCTTGAGCCGTTGGCTGCTGGCTCGAAACCGATACCCGCCACACAATATAGTCGGAGCGAATCGGTCGTTTGGCCGAGCCAGTCACAATTAAGGCATCGTCCGACTGCCTAAAATCGCGAATGGCATTGCCCCAAATTAGGGAACTGACGACTAGCGCCAGCGACAAAATGGTTAACCCAGCAAACACTTGAGGGAATCGATCGGGCGCTGCAGGGCGCACCGGAGATGAAGAGGGTTGCATATAGTGATTTCCAAGAACGTATTGTTCAAAAGCAATTATTTTTCCATAGGAAAATTTGCCCATGAGGCGATCGCCATGAGCTAGGTT
>JAYUYI010000072.1:0-2117 GCA_043752545.1 Thermoleptolyngbya sp. | reverse complement strand
GAAGCGCGGGCGGGGCTTGGGGCTGCGGGGGTCATGCCTAACGCGACGTGCTATTTGATGCTGTCTTCAAGTAGCTAACAAGTCTATCCAGGTCACTTCCCAAACTAGGCGCGGTTGGGCATAGCTGCGTAGATGGCGGCGAGTGGTTTCTAATCGCTGCAACAGGGCTGGTCGGCGTAGGGTTTGCCAATATGAATGTTGCAGGTAGTCTACGAGCCAAAGTTGGGCTTCGGGATCGAGGGTTTGGTCAATCTGCCGTGCCAGTTGGAGGGCTAGGCGTAGAGAGGTGGGTGGTTGCGAAACGGCGGACAGCAGTTCGGCTGGAATGGCCTGGAGCTGATGCCAGTGGGCGATCGCCTCTCCAGGACTGCCCTGCGCCAGCGCCAATACTTCTGGGTGCTGCAAAATATCGGTATGCTCGGTTTGTTGCAGCACGTTCACCAAATCGATCTGGCTTAGCCGCCGAAACGGAATGCGTTGACAGCGAGAGACGAGGGTGGGCAGCAGCGACTCTAGGCTGGGCGCAATCAAAATCAGGGTGGCTCGACCCGGCTCTTCTAGGGTTTTGAGTAAGCCATTGGCGGCAGCTTCTGCCATGGTTTCGGCATCTTCGATCACCACCACGGCGCGCTTTGCTTCTAGCGGTGGACGACTGAGGAACTGAGAAATTTCACGGATTTGCTCCAACCGAATTTGGGGCGGTGCCCGACGCTTTACTCCTAGCTCTGCGGCTTCGCTGGCGGAAATCCGTTTGCCCTGGTGCATGTAGGTTGGTTCGATCCAGAGTAGGTCGGGGTGGTTGCCCTGCCGAATCCGTTGCAGCAAAACGGCTGAGGGCGGTTGAAAGGCAGGAGACAGCAGCAGTGCAACAAATTCTCGTGCCGCCAATCCGCGCCCTACCCCGGCTGATCCCACAAACAAATAGGCCGGAGCAATGCGATCGCGCCCCACGGCACAGGTGAGTAGTTCGATGGCTTGGGGTTGGCCGATCAAGGAGGAGAACATGGGAAGGATGAGGGAGGAAGGCGGAAGGATGAGGGAGGAAGGCGGAAGGTGGAAGGATGGGGAAACGGGTGGGTCAGCGGAAAAATAGTTCTCGGATGCCTTCGCTGCCAATTTCGACGGCGAGGGCGGCGAGGATAAATCCTAAAAGTTTGGCGGCGATGATGGCTCCGGTTTGGCCGATCAGTTTTTCGATGCGGGCGGCTTGTCGCACAATAATCCAGGTCACCAGCATGGCGGCGATGATGCCAACAACAATGCTAAACCGGGCGGCGGGCTGGTCGGCCATCAGCAGTGTGACGGTAGTCAGGGTGCCGGGGCCAGCCAGCAGCGGCAGTGCCAGCGGGGTAATGGCAACGTCTCGATCTTGATCGACGCAATAGGTGTCTAGCTCGCCTTGCAACATGTCGAGTGCCACCAGCAACAATAGCAGTCCGCCTGCCACTTGGAGCGCGGCGATGCTGATGTGGAGGTAGTGCAGGACAGATTCTCCGGCAAAGGCAAATCCTAGCAGTACCAGGGTGGCAACGATACTGGCGCGATCCACGACTGCATTCTTTTGTTCAAAATCCATCCCTTTGGTTAACACCACCACAATCGGGGCGTTGCCTAAGGGATCGGCCAGCACGAATACTGCTAAAAACGTTTGAATCAGGACAGAAGTATCCATACAGTATCCATAAAGTTGGCTTCAGGTTGGCTTCAGGTTGGCTTCAGGGGCGATCGCGTCATCTGGGGCAGGTCTTTCCTAAGACTACTTAAGGCCGTTTCTGGCGTCTAGGACAGAATGCTTAAGAATAAACCACTGACCTAAACCCATTCTGTTTACCCAGTGATTTTGGTCTAATCCAGTAAAAGCACTAATCTTAACGTTTTGTATCTTAATCAAGGAATCCTTGCCAGACAACGGGTGAAGGGATCCAGCGCTAGTGGTTTTCTAAGATCAAGCCTGCTGCCTTTGAAAACTTAAGCCATTTGCCCGATCTATTTTTAGTTAAAATTACTATAATTAAACCATCCTCAGTCGAGTTTCTGTCTGTGGGGCACGTCCGAATCCTCTCGTTCCTTTGCGAAGCGGTCTGTCTATGACCTGTCAACCATATGACCCTTCAAGC
>JAYUYI010000071.1:0-5510 GCA_043752545.1 Thermoleptolyngbya sp. | reverse complement strand
GAAAGACGGTAAGGTCGTTCACGAGCGCTTTTACTACGCCGCTTAGGCTTAATTAGCTGATGCTGTAAACGGTCAGGTCAAGGTGTGGAGTGATGCTCTGGCAGCTCCACACCTATTTGATCTAAAGGAAACCTATGTCACAACTGCCCGCTGTTTTTATTTCACACGGCGCGCCGGATCTGCCCTTGCGCCCTAGTCTGGCTCGTGACTTTTTGCGAGGTCTGGGGCAACAGATCGAAACACCAACCGCAATTCTTGTAATCTCGGCTCACTGGGAGACGACGACTCCACAAGTCAGTGCCGCCGCACTGCCCGCTACTATTTATGACTTTACGGGTTTCCCCTCAGAACTCTATCAGCTTACCTACCCGGCTTTGGGCGCACCTCAGCTGGCTCACCGGGTAAATACTTTGCTGACAGAGGCTGGGTTTGCCAGTGCCGTGGTGCCCAATCGAGGGTTAGATCATGGGGCTTGGAATCCGCTGCTGTTAATTTATCCAGATGCCGATATTCCAGTCACTCAACTGTCAATTCAGCCCCACCAAGATGCCGCCTATCATCTGCGCTTAGGACAGGCGATCGCCCCATTGCGAGACGAGGGCGTACTGATTCTTGCCAGCGGCAGCACAACCCACAATCTGCGGGAAATCGGTCGATATGCTGCCGATATCACTCCTCCCGCTTGGGTATCTGATTTTGTGGAGTGGCTAACGGCTCAGGTCGCTGCTGGAGACACCGATGCGCTGATCAATTACCGCCAATTGGCTCCCTTTGCCGACCGCAATCATCCATCGCCAGAACATCTGCTGCCATTTTTTGTAGCGCTAGGAGCTAGTGGGTCTGCAGCACCGGGTGGCCAACTGCATACCAGCTATACCTATGGCATCTTGAGCATGGCTGCATTTTCATTTCCGGCTTTAGTTAATCGCTAGGTTGATTTAATTCGTATTCATTTTACTGTCTTAGCCTATAAGGCGATCGCGTATCTTTTCCATTTCATTGGATATATCTCCATTTTGTTCTGTGGCTACCATATAGTTAGCAACCACAAAGAAGGCGATCGCAGTCGCTGAGCCATCTGCTGGGAGACCTTCTTCAGTGATGGCCTGTTGATAGGTTTATAGCGCGAAATCATAGTCTTTAGGCTAGTTGACTGACAAAACTCAAGTTGTAAAACTAAAAGAGTTGACCGTAAACTCACGCTCCAAGTGCTTTTGCGTCTGTTTTTTGGAATCGATCGGCGGGTCAGGATCACGTTACGGGACGGAACTATGGCTGGGTCGCCAAAAATATGAAGAATTACGTGGATTACTGAAATTTAGCCTGAATCTGCGATCGCTCCCTTGAAGTGGTGGGTTAGTGCAGCACTTTCTAGGCAAAATTACGCAACCCTGATGTAACAGCAGACGTTCAATGCTGAATAACTTGAGCTGAATTGACTGAGCCGATTCGACTGACCTGAATAGTCTAAAAACTGGAGCGATCGGTGGCTCTGTTGATTACTGGTTTATCGCTAGGAGACTGTCTATTCTCTTGGTCGCAGTCGTTTATGTTATTTGGCCATTGATATTTATATTGTCACTGCTTTAGAGAACCCTCAATTCAGTGTTGTCAGGGGTGAGATGAGAGTCATCTGGCCTACTTGTTACAGATCATCTCTGCCCAATGGCCTAGAAAGCTGCTGATTTGATCCACCTGAACATCGAGAAAATTGATATGAACATCAACGCATCGTTTGCATCATCTGTTTTAGACCAAATCTTTATACCGGATAGCGCCGTGCTCCAGAACGATCTACAGTCATCGCTGGTTGTGATCGATTTGGGGATTGAGGACTATCAAACACTGGTAGCAGGACTGGCCGCAGAGACTCAAGTTCTTTTCCTCAATTCAGCCCAAGATGGGATTCAGCAAATTACTGCTGCCCTGCAAGCTAATCCCCAGATCACTCAGATCCACGTTGTTTCCCACGGCGCACCCGGCTGTCTTCATCTGGGCAATAGCGAGCTTAGTCTCGATACTCTAGTTCGCTATACCAGCCAGCTCCGTACTTGGTGGAAACCCCAAAAACCGGGAACCGACACGCGCTGCTATGCCTCTAGCCCTACCGCTCACGCCATTATTTTGTATGGCTGCAAGGTGGCAGCGGGAGATGCGGGAGCCGAGTTTGTTGAGAAATTGCACCAGCTGACTGGAGCCAGCATTGCCGCCTCGACTACGCCCATTGGCAATGCGGCGTTGGGTGGGAATTGGCAACTGGATGTTACAAGTGACGACGTTGCAATTACCCCAGTATTTAGCGCTGCATCATTGGCAGCCTACCCAGGAGTGCTGGCGATCGCCAACGACAACTTTGCCAACCGAGTGCTGCTGACTGGAACGTCGTTTAGTGTTACAGGCATCAACATCGGTGCCACCAGCGAAACGGGTGAACCCAATGTTGGCGTGGACAATAATTCTGTGTGGTGGTCTTGGACGGCACCGTCTAGCGGCAGTTTCTCACTTGACACTCTGGGCAGCGAGTTTGATACAGCGCTTGCGATTTATACCGGAACAGCCGTCGATAGCCTCACGGCCATTCCCGCAGCGGATCAAAACACAGGCGATGGGAGTAGCCAAAGCCGAATTATTTTTACAGCTACTGCTGGCACTACCTATCAAATTGCTGTAGAGGGTTCAAACGACCAGACTGGATCGATCCTGCTCAATCTCAGCTCTGTTGTTGTGCCGCTGAACAACAATTTTGCCAATCGAATTACGCTAACGGGTGCGTCAGTGATCACCACCGGAAACAACGTGGGAGCCACTGGAGAAACAGGCGAACCTGCCCAAGATGGCACCATTAACTCGGTGTGGTGGTCTTGGACGGCACCCTCCAGCGGCAACTTTACAATTGACACCTTAAATAGTCAGATGGGGGCTCGTCTGTCTGTCTTCACCGGAACAGCGGTGGATAGCCTGACTGCCATTTCTGAAGCCCAAACCTTTACAGGAGTTGGAGAAAACCAAGGACAGATCACCTTTGCCGCCATCGCTGGAACCACGTATCAGATTGCTGTTGATGGCGACGCTGAGGATACTGGGCCGATCGCCCTTCAGATTAACCCAACACTGCCGCCAGCGAATGATAATTTTGCCAATCGGATTGTTCTGAGCGGAGCCACCGCTAGCAGCAGCAGCACTACGACAGGTGCCACCAGTGAAACGGGCGAACCTGCCCAAGATGGCTCGATTAACTCGGTATGGTGGTCTTGGACGGCACCTGCCAGCGGTAACTTCACAATTGACACGATCGGCAGTCTGTCGGGGACAAGCCTGTCTGTGTTTACCGGGACAGCCGTCAATAGTTTGACTGCAATTCCTGAAAGTGACATAAGTGCTGGCCCTGGAGCTGGTCAAAGCCGGATTATTTTTGCCGCTACGGCTGGCACGACCTATCAAATTGCTGTCGATGGGGATGACAGCGGCACGGGGTCTGTGGCGCTCAATGTTAGCCCAGTGGTGGTTCCAACCAACAATAACTTTGCCAATCGGATTGCCCTAACGGGAACATTTTTAAGTACGACTGGAACCACCGTGGGCGCTACTGGTGAAACAGGCGAACCCGCTCAGGGAGGCACGCTCAATTCGGTCTGGTGGTCTTGGACAGCTCCATCTACTGGCAAGTTCACTATTGATACGAGCGGTAGTGTGCTGGATAGCTACCTATCGGTATTTACGGGAACGGCAGTGGATGCGCTGGTGCTGATCGATCAAGATGACGATACCACAGGCTCTCTGTATGGGTACCAAAGCCGGGTCACATTTGATGCCGTGGCTGGAACTACTTACCAAATTGCGGTGGATGGTTATCAGGGCCAGACAGATCCATTTCAACTGAACATTGGCCCCGCCGATAATGCTGTACCTGTGGTGAGCGCAGATCAGAGCTTCCGGGTGAGTGAAAGCAGCCCCAATGGCACGGTGGTGGGCACGGTGTTGGCCAAAAACATTGATGTGGGGCAATCGCTAACCTACAGCATTGTAGAGGGGAACACCAGCAATCTGTTTGCCATCAATGCGGCGACGGGACAGGTTTCGTTTGCCAACGTTGCGGCTCTATCGGCGATCGCCGACAGCAAATTTAACCTCAAGGTGCAGGTGCAAGACAATGGGATAGGAAGTCTTACAGATGATGCGATCGTGGCGATCAATCTAGAAGGCGCTGCCACCCCAGAGATTGACTTTAGCCAAGGGCAACCGGGTGATCGGATCAAAGGAACGGCTCAAAAGGACAACCTGGTCGGTACTAGCCGCCGGGATGTGATTATCGGTCTAGGTGGCAACGATCAGATCGCGGCTAGCGGTGGCAACGATCGCGTCAAAGGGGGTAGCGGGAAGGATCAAATTGATGGCAGTAACGGACGCGATCGCCTGCTAGGAAACGACGGTAACGATCGCCTTACGGGCGGCAAAAGCAACGACATTTTGATTGGCGGTATCGGGAACGATATCTTGATTGGCAACCAGGGTCGCGACCTGTTTGTCTTCCAAACCCTGGCGGCAGGCGTGGATCGAATCACCGATTTCAGCGCTCTCCAAGATCGGATCGACCTGCGACCCATCTTTGCCGGTGCCGCTTTTGGCGGGACAAGCCCCTTTGACCGCTTTACGCAGTTTGTGCAACTGGTTCAAGTCGGTGCCAACACAGAGGTGCAGGTTGATACGGATGGCAGCGGCGTCGGCACTAGCTTTACCACGCTGGCAACGCTGCTGAATGTCACGAGTACGACGATCGGCTCTCGCAATTTTGTGATTGCGTAGGGTATGTGACGGCGATCGCACCAGACAGGGTGAGAGCGATCGCGATGATGCTAGAGAATGATGTTAGCTGTTGGGGCAGGTTTAGCCAGTTCGTGACTTGAGTTGCGATTAATTGGGTAAGACCTGCCTCTGTTATTAACCTGGCAACTTTTGACATTGCTATTCCGAACTACCCTCATCCCCCGGCCCCTTCTCCCCTTGTGGGAGAAGGAGCCGGGGGATGAGGGCGGATTGAAAGTTGCACATCGCATGTAATAGGTAATCTATATGGTGATCTGTTCCAGTTGGCTAGCCTCCGCTCTAGAGCCTGCCGTTGATATCGCGCATACGTCTCGGTTCACGCTGTTAGCAGAGGAGGTATTACAAGAATTTGCGCTGGCTTTGAAAATCTTGCTCGAAAGTATTGCAATTTTAACGGTGGCGATCGCCGTCATCTTGACCGTGCGCAAGATTCTCCGCCTCTGGAGGCGCGATCGCGTGCTGCAAGAGTCAATCCGCTTAGAATTGGGAGTAACGTTAGCCCTAGCTTTAGAATTTCTGCTCGCCGCCGATATTGTAGGTACAGCCGTCTCGCCCTCCTGGGATGCCGTTGCCAAACTGGCCGCAATTACTGGAATTCGCACCTTCTTGAACTTCTTTCTGCAAAAAGAAGTGCGCGAATTGCGAGAAACGACCCATCTCACTTACAGCCAAACCAAGCCAGATTT
>JAYUYI010000070.1:0-2126 GCA_043752545.1 Thermoleptolyngbya sp. | reverse complement strand
AAACCGAACGGCAAAAGCTGTTGAACCTAGAATCGTTTTTGCATCAGCGGGTGATTGGGCAGCACGAAGCGGTCTCCGCCGTAGCGGCAGCTATCCGGCGGGCGCGGGCAGGGATGAAAGATCCAGGCCGACCGATTGGCTCTTTTATGTTCCTAGGCCCAACGGGCGTTGGCAAAACCGAACTGGCGCGCGCCCTAGCCGAGTGCATGTTTGACTCAGACGACGCCCTGGTGCGGCTAGACATGTCGGAGTATATGGAGAAGCATTCGGTATCGCGGCTGGTCGGTGCCCCTCCGGGCTATGTCGGCTATGAAGAAGGCGGCCAGCTCACCGAAACCGTGCGGCGGCGTCCCTATTCGGTGGTGCTGCTGGATGAAGTAGAAAAGGCGCACCCCGACGTGTTCAACATTTTGCTGCAAGTGCTAGACGATGGCCGCATTACCGATTCGCAGGGGCGCACGGTCGATTTTCGCAATACCGTCGTGGTGATGACCAGTAACATCGGCAGTGAACACATTTTGGACGTGTCGGGCGACGATTCCAAGTATGAGCTAATGCGCAAACGGGTACTAGATGCCTTGCGATCGCACTTCCGTCCCGAATTCCTCAACCGCGTTGATGACATTATTCTGTTCCACGCCCTCAGCCTCAAAGAACTGCGGCAGATTGTCGGCATTCAGCTCCAGCGGGTTCACCGCCTGCTGGGCGACCAAAAAATCGGCCTAGAACTGACCACTGCCGCCCAAAACCATATTGCCGATGTTGGCAATGATCCCACCTACGGAGCACGGCCACTCAAGCGCGCCATCCAAAAGGAAATCGAAAATCCGCTGGCCACTAAACTGCTAGAAAATACCTTCGTCGAAGGCGACACCATTATGGTGGACGTGGTAGACCACAAATTGGAATTTCACAAAAAGGCCGCTGCGCCGCGATCGCCCCTCTCAGCCGTCACAGAACCCGTTGCTACCGATAGTTAAACCCTTAAAACAGGTAGTTAAAAGCTACTGAAACCCGCACTCAGGAACCTTCTCTATGACCCTCGCTTCCGACCAAAAAATCTGGACTGATGCGGAATTCATGGCGCTGCCCGATGGCGATCGCTACGAACTAGTGAATGGAGAATTAATTACGGTGGGCAATTCTGGGATGGAGCATGGAGAGATTGGAGCCTTTTTGGCAGGGAGCCTTTCGCTTCATGTTCGCGCTCCCATCGCCTGGGTGTAGTTTGCGACTCTAGCACGGCTTCTACCTTAAAGTCGGGCAATCGGCGATCGCCCGACGTTTCATTTGTGTCGAAAGATCGGCTGCAAGGGCTAAAGCGATTGCTAAAGGGCTATTTACCCGGTGCGCCCGATTTAGCCGTTGAAATTATTTCTCCCAGCAATACGTTTGAAGAAATCCACGACAAAATTGTGGAGTATTTTGACAACGGATCTAAGCTGGTTTGGGTGATTCATCCCGACGAAAAATCGGTACTGGTCTATCATCAACCCGAACCCGATCGCTTACTGCGAGCGTCCGACAATTTGGACGGTGAAGCTGTGATTCCCGACTTCTCGCTGCCCGTGGCAGACCTGTTTATTGAACTGGAATTTTAGTTGGACTAGACTTTTAGGCGATCGCCCTTCATCTTGTTAACGATCGCGCACCCACAGCGCTAAACCGCCGCCGCGTCCGCGTGCAGCAATAAAATCGTCTGTAATGCAAAAGAAAGCAAAGAAGGGCAGTTTGGCAATCCGACGTTCGGCCAAGGATTGCGCCTGTTCCTTGCCACCGATCTGGCCTCGATAGAGCGATCGCCCGAAGGCACTGAACTCCAATTCAGTAAAATCGAACGCCAGCAGGTTTTTTTTCCCCTCATAGCGACATGGCCCGCTAAAGGTCATCGCCAGAGAGCCAACTCTGGCCTGGTTGCTGATAGTACCCAGATTCACAGTCGCTGCCGTAGAGGCTTCAACCGTCGGCAGAGGATGGAAGGAGATTTTGGCGATCGCCAACTTCGGCACATAAAACCCTTTACCCAAGGCAATGCCGCCCCGCCGCCGCCGTTTGCGCGTGCCTGTAGCAAAACACAGCCGCCAGTCGCCCCACAGAACATCGACCGGGTAGCTGAGTCGCTGTTG
>JAYUYI010000069.1:0-2138 GCA_043752545.1 Thermoleptolyngbya sp. | reverse complement strand
GTAATCCTACCCGGATTGACATTTATGGCCCACCCAACCTAAGCGAGTATCTGCGCGCGTGCGGACGCTATTCTCAAACCCATTTTTCCTATCCCGTTAAGGTGCACACGGTAGAACCTGGCGTTGTCTTTGACGACGACGAATACACCGTTAGCTGCCTGCCACTCACCCATCGGGTGCCCGCCTTTGGCTACCGGATTGCCGAAAAAGACAAGCCAGGACGGTTTAACGTAGAGCAGGCAATCGCCCTCGGTATCCCGTCGGGCCCTCTCTATGGCAAGCTGAAGCGGAGTGAACTGGTGACGCTACCGGATGGACGGCTGATCAACGGCGCTGACCTGTGTGGAGAAACTCAAGTTGGGCGCAAATTTGTGTATTGCACCGACACTGTATATTGCGACAACGCCGTAGAGCTAGCGCAAGGTGCTGATGTATTGGTGCATGAAGCCACCTTTGCCCATCGAGATGCGGAGATGGCCTATCAGCGGTTGCACTCTACTTCAACTATGGCGGCACAGGTAGCTCTGGGGGCAGGCGTCAAGCAATTAATTATGACCCACTTTAGTCCGCGCTATGCACCGGGCAACGCGATTGGGTTAGACGACTTGCTCAAGGAAGCCCGAGCAATTTTCCCCAATACCATCATGGCCTACGACTTTTTGACCCAAGAGATTCCCCGTCGCCGAGCCGCTGAATTGGCGATCGCCCCTTAAAAACTGGAAGCTATGCACCTCCCCTAAAAACTAGGAGAGGTGAATGATATTGCGGGTGAAACGCTCGCGATATCATTCACCTGCATGAGTGCTATTGAAGTTAAGCTTCTTGTAATCTTACGGTTCTCCTAAGTGAGATGAGCTATTCTAAAATATAAACGGTATATGAAGTAACAGACTGAACTTCATAAAGCTTTGATAAATAGCGCTTAAAGATAAATTTTGACATTATGTCGTTGCCTATACTCTTGCGTAAGAACGCTGAGTCCTGCTAAGGCAGACCCGATTTTCTATTGTGCTCTCCTCCTGAAAAATTGTCTGCTTGAAAAACTGTTGCTTTCAAGCATCATTACTAGCTTCAATCTTTTCTCATAAAGCGTTTGAGCTAAGCATCATTTCAGCTATTCGTTCCATATCTCTGAATCGAGACTTATCGGCTAGGTTTGGCGATCGCTCTCCCTTCACTCTTCGCAACCAGCTTTTCGCAACCAGCCAAGTGCAGCTAAAACCTACTTGTTTGCTAAGGTCGCTCAAAGCGCAGTTTTACTATTTCTAAAATGCGTTTGCTTGAGTAACGTTGGTCTGCACTGGTGATCACCTCAGTTGCCCTGAATCTCATAATTCTCCCTATGGATTAAGGAAAACTAATTATGTCTCAAGCATCTATCTTGCAAAAATCTCAAGCTGGCACATTAGATCTCACCTTCGGAACTGACGGCATCGTGCTCACAAATCTGCTATCGTCTACCAACCCCGATACGGTTGATCAAGCGAACAGTTTGCTGATTCAACCCGACGGCAAACTGGTCGTAGTGGGGCAAACCGACACCGAAAGCAGTACGCCTAGCTTAGCGATATTGCGCTACAACTCCGATGGCAGTTTGGATACAACTTTTGCTGTTGATGGCGTAGCCACCACAGATGTTTCTACTGTATCTGACGGGTTTGATACTGCTCGCAGCGTTGTGCTCCAACCCAATGGCAAGCTAGTCGTGGCTGGCGACACATTTGTACCATTCCCGTCCACCTTTTTTGTTCTGGCTCGATACAACGCCAACGGCAGTTTAGACAACAGTTTTAGCAGTGATGGAGTCGTCGTTACAAACACATCGCCACCCAGCCAACTAGACGGACATTCATTGGATACCCTGTTACTGCAACCGAACGGCAAGCTAGTTGCAGTCGGCACGACTAATCTGGCTGACTTCGGTGACCAGTTCAGTACAATTGGCCTGGTTCGCTATAACGCTAACGGGAGCTTGGATACCAGCTTTAGCACAGATGGTATTGTGACGAACGATGCCGTCGGCGGTTATGTAAGGTATTCCGTCGGCGGTGCGGTACTGCAACCCGATGGCAAAATTGTGGTAGGAGCCGATGCCCGATCTGGCCCTCTAGACGATTACGGCCCTAGAGACTTTTTGG
>JAYUYI010000068.1:0-2138 GCA_043752545.1 Thermoleptolyngbya sp. | reverse complement strand
TGGAGGCGCTGCTGCGCTGGCAGCATCCGCACCAAGGACTTGTTTCACCGCAAACTTTTATCTCTTTAGCAGAAGATAACGGCTTGATTGTGCCGATTGGTGCCTGGGTGCTGCGCACAGCCTGTATGCAAATCAAGGCTTGGCAACAGGCGGGCTGCGCGCCGCTGCGGGTGGCGGTGAACCTCTCTGCTCGGCAGTTTCAACAGCCCAACTTGGCAGAACAAATTGGCCAAATTTTGGCAGAAACAGGCGTGTCAGCTACCTGCCTGGAGCTAGAAATTACCGAAACGGCTGCGATGCGAGATGTTGAATTTACTACGACCCTGCTGCATGACCTGCGGCTGATGGGAGTGCGCATTGTGCTGGATGACTTTGGCACCGGCTATTCGTCGTTGGGCTACTTGAAGAAATTTCCCCTGCACGCGCTCAAAATCGATCAATCCTTTGTGCAAGATTTGGCCGATAGCTCCGATGATGTGGCGATTATCACGGCCATTATTGCGCTGGGGCGGGGGTTGAATCTTAGTGTTGTCGCCGAGGGAGTAGAAACGTCTTACCAACTCGCTAAGCTGCGATCGCTACACTGCGAAGAAATCCAAGGCTACCTATTTAGCCGTCCGCTAGATGTGTCTAGGGCAACCCAATTTCTCCAACACAACCAACCTCGATCCAACTTAAATCAATTGAATAATTTAACTGCCGGATGACGAATTAAACCTCATGCATCCTCACCCAAAGGCTTCTAAAATATTTTTGTGGAGAGTTCCTATCTTCAATGTCTTTGCAAGGAACATCTCCAATGCGTTTGAGTAAACCATCATCGCTAAGCAGTTGAAATTGCTGCTCTCGACCTGGATAAAACAAGATCCCTTCGGGTCGAAAATCTGAGGGTAACCCAATGATCTCCAAACGCTGAGGAGTTTGGTCTAATCCAGACCATTGATAAAGCGCAAACTGATCGCTACTATCATAGGCTCCTGCCACAATCAGATAGCACTGTTCAGGTTCCCAATATTCAATGCTGCGGATGCCTAGACCTCCTAGATCGAGTTCTATCGGCTCCCCAAAATTTGCCTTTGTCCCCTTCTTCTCGACTAGCTTACGCGGATTTTTTAGCGGTATCAAGAGCGCTTTTCCCTGAATAATTGGGTTGCGAAAGCCAATTAATAACTCTCCTTTGGGTGTAGTTGTTAAACCTTCAATATTTAAACCGCCTGCTGCTTTGGGCGGTATCTTTTCTGCCGCTTCCAACTGATAGCATTTGAGTCGTTGATCAGTGAACACATCCCGCAGAACAAGTTGCGTATAGGAACGGCCTACTTGTTCAAACTTGATGCCATTGGAGCGACTAAACCGATTGGCAAAAAATTGATGGCGGGCGGGCTTAAATTTACCTTTGCTGTTTCTACCATGGGAGGTAATCCAGTAGATCATCCCATCTAGCTGAGCTGCCGCTTCCAAGTCTGTTTCTTCGCAGTTAGGGTTATTGTCAAAGTAATGATTTATATCAATCTCAACAGGCTTTCCCGACTGATCAGCCTGATAGAGTCTTAACAGGTTATCTTCATCATTAGCCACTACAAAATGATGTGTTCCGACGGCGATCGCCCCTGAGGCATCACAGATTTGCTCATGCTGTAGCTCTTGCTCTACCGTACATCTGATTG
Source organism: Thermoleptolyngbya sp. (assembly GCA_043752545.1). Lineage (GTDB taxonomy): Bacteria > Cyanobacteriota > Cyanobacteriia > Elainellales > Elainellaceae > CASBQJ01. The sequence goes on along the minus strand of JAYUYI010000068.1, from coordinate 471 downwards.
TTTTCATTGGGTGCCCCCTGTCCCTTAGCTCTAGCCTGCATCTTTCGCCGACATGCCGTCCCCTTGTGTCCCAAAATACCAGAGTACGGCGGCGGCTTCTGCTCGTGTGACAGGCTTTTTGGGTTGAAATAGCGTTGTGTAGCCAAAGGCTCGCCGAATGTTGGCGAGGTCGGAGTTTTGGTAGTCGGCTAGCACCGCTCGCAACGCTTTGGGATCAATCCGTGGCGTATCTTGGAATCCCCAGGTTTGCTGCACCGCATCGAGCGTTGCATTGGGTAATGCTTGACGGGTATCGAGGGGGGTTTTCCACAGAATTAGGTCTTCTCGGGTGAGGGGAGCGTCGGGTCGAAAGGTAACCGTGGTGGAATTGCCCGAAAGTGGACTGGGAATGATCCCAGCAGTCGCTAGACCCTGAATCGCAGCAAAATCGGCATCGCTGCGCGCCACGTCTTGAAATGCGGATTGGTCTGT
>JAYUYI010000067.1:0-2145 GCA_043752545.1 Thermoleptolyngbya sp. | reverse complement strand
GGTAGCCATCTGGTCGAGACCTTTCAGAAACGCCCCTCGCTGTTGCTGATTGCCGGGGAGGGGGGAGCTGGGAAAACCAGTCTGGCCTGCCAGATTGCCCAGTGGGGGCTGAACCAACAACTCACCTCCTATCGCCTGCTCCCCGTGCTGATTGAAACCGAACTGGATCACCAAAAAACACTGACTGAAGCCATTCGTGGGCAACTCAATGCCCTAGCCAACAAAACCGATAATATTCCTCCCGAGCTGCTGGATAAATTGCTCCAGCGTCAGCGCATTCTGGTGATTGTCGATCACCTGTCGGAAATGAGCGAGACGACTCGTCAGCAGATCAAGCCAGACCTGCCAAACTTTCCAGCAAAAGCGTTGGTGATTACCTCCCGCTTAGAAGAATCCCTGGGCGGAGTGTCCAAAACTGTCCTGAAACCGCTGCGAATCGAAGCCGATCGCCTGCTAGGGTTTATGCAGGCATATGTGCGCTGGAAGCTAGACAAACAGGACGATCCGTTTGTAGACGACGAATATTCACTGGCCTGCGATCGCCTGCGCCGCATGGTCGGTCAACGCAACATCACCGTATTGCTGGCACGACTCTACGCCGATCAGATGATTGAGCAGCAGCAAGGAGCCGGGGGCATGTTGCCTGCATCCGTACCAGAATTGATGCTCAGCTATCTCAACCAGCTCAACCGCACCATTGAACCCGCCAATCAGCGCGATCGCCTCCAAGTGCAACGAGAAGCGCAGGCGATCGCCTGGGAATGCCTCAAGCAAACTTATCGACCTACTGCCGCATTCAGAGAAGCCGTCATCCAAACATTGCGGGATCAGCCCGGAGACGATCTAAAAGTTCAAGACATTGCTGCCTCTGCCAGTCTTGAATACCTAGAAAAACGCCTGCGGTTAGTGCAAACGCTAGAACCAGGAAACCAAATTCGGATTGTGCTTGACCCATTAGCAGAATATTTGGCGGCTAACTGGTTAGTCGATTGCAGCCGCACTCAAGAGCACCCGGAAACATTCTGGCAGCAGTTTTTGGAGTCGATCGATCCCATTTTGCAACAGAGTAACGACCCACCCGCCGCAATTCAGGGATTTTTGCTGGCGGTGCGAGATTGCTGTCTGGTGAAGCTAAAAGAAGCCCGGATACCTGCGGGAGTCACCGAGGAACTTGCCCGTCGAGCCGGACTAGATCCCGAAGAATTACGTCGGGAAGAAGAGAAACGCCGGGTTCGTCTGTTGATTTCAGAACTGTCTGCACCAGAACTAGAGTTTCGGATTGATGCAGCCCACAAATTGGGTCAACGAGGAGCCGCCGCCAGAATCGCCGCGCCCAACTTAATTGGCATGTTAGAAAACCGCAACCAAACCCTAGAAGCACGCCAAGCCGCTGCTCAAGCTCTAGGAAAATTGAGTATTAGGGCTGATCGCCTCTTGGCTCTTTTGACTGACAAAACCGATGAACTGGCCGTGCGTCGCAGTGCTGCCGAAGCCCTGGGTCTGATGAAAGCAGGACAAGCTGAACTGCGTCAATTACTGGAAGCTGATGACCAACCCTTACCGATTCGCCAAGGAGCCGCCAGAGCGTTGGGCTTGATTGGTGCTGCCAGCGGTGAGGCGGTGCCAATGTTGATGGTGGAATTGCAGGAGGGAGAGGAAAGTGCCCAAGTTCTCTCGATTCCAGTTTGGAGAGAACCGTTAACAGGCGACCTATCCCTAGATCTAGTGACGATTCTACCTGGTGAATTTCTGATGGGTTCACCTGAAGAAGAAGTGGGACGAGACTGGTATCAGCGTTCATCTCCAGAGCTGAAGGATGTAGATGTAGAAGCTCAACACTCTGTTACAGTGTCATCCTTCTTGATGAGCCAGCACCCGATCACTCAAGCACAATGGCGGTTTGTCGCTGAGAACCTACCCAGCGTGAAGCGAGAGCTAGAACTTGACCCAGCCAGCTTTAAGGGCGATCGCCGTCCGATAGAACTGGTGTCGTGGCATGAGGCAATAGAATTCTGTGCCCGTCTATCTCAGCACACAGGTAAAACTTACCGCCTGCCCTCGGAAGCCGAATGGGAATATGCCTGCCGCGCCAGAAGCACACGCCCCTTTCATTTCGGAGACACGCTTTCTACAGAGGTTGCTAAC
>JAYUYI010000066.1:0-2146 GCA_043752545.1 Thermoleptolyngbya sp. | reverse complement strand
CTGCCCACCGCTCGAAGAGCCAGCGGTTATTTGCTGGGCGAGGCCAATAAAAGACTTCCTTGAAATCTTAGAGAAGGAGGGGAAAAGCTATTACAGGTTTGAGTTAATTTAGAACGCATCCTAAACAAGCAGGTAAAGATGAAAAGTAACGGACTGTCAATGCCATTCCCACTGAGGGTAGACTTTACGGCGCAGGTCGTGATCCCTGTGGATCTAACGCAATTGGAAGCCGATCGCCTGTCGGCATTTTTGAAAACATTGGCCAAGCCAGAGGAGGGCGATCGCGCTAACCCTCCATCCACTGCTTGATCCGCTCCCACCGCTGGCCATTAAAAAAGGTCTTGGAGCTATACCAGCCCAAGACCTCACTCGATCCCTTATTCATATTGCACCGGCGGCAGGCACAGAGCAGGTTTGATTGGCTATCGTCGCCGCCTCTGTGCCGGGGCTTTATGTGGTCAATCGTCAGATCATGACCGGAGCCGCAATAGGCGCATTGCTGGCCCCACAGCGCTTTAATTGTTTCTCGGTACTCGCTCCGACAGCTCCTAGGTCTTTTTCTAATCTTAGCAATGCAGTCTTCTAATAGATTGGTTGAATTGTACGGAAGCTGGCAATGACTTTCAAAGATGGGATGGGGTAAATCTCTCAATGAAGGCACCCTCAAGTATTGCTGATTGTCCCAATTCTACCCCGCAATGCAAACCCGATCGCTACCTTCAGCCATCCTAAAACATCTCACGGGCGATCGCTGCCGGCACAGCTCTAGCCCATAGCCACCCCTGGCCTAGGTTGACGCCGCAAACGATCGCGATCGCACGTTGCTCAGCAGTTTCAATACCTTCCAAGATAGTTGTGATCCCTAGCGTTCTGGCCAGGAAAACAATTGATTGGAGGGTATCGATTTTTCTGCGATCGCCTAGCCGATCAGGGCGTAGTGAGCGATCGATTTTGAGGAATGAGATCGGCGCTGCTGAAATATGGTCCCAGTTGGAATAGCCACGGCCAAAATCATCAAGCCCGATATTGAAATCGATCGCCAACTTCTTTAGCGATTCAATCTCACCTGCACCTAGTCCCTCGCCTTCCGTGATCTCTAAGTGCAGGTTGGCAGGATTCACCCCAGCCGCGATCGCCATTCCTTTTATCTCGCCCGCCAGCCCGCCGTCCAGCAGGTGCATTGGATCAAGATTCACCGATAGCCATAAGCCATGTTTTTCTAGCTGCCACTCAGCAGTTTGCGCGATCGCTTTGCTGAATACCCAGCGACAGAAATGCTCTAGTAATCGATGCTGCTGAGCGGCTGCCAGAAACTTATAAGGTGGAATGTCGCCCCATCTTGATAAAGCTTCAAAGCCCGCCAGCTGATCAGCTCCATCAATTAGCTGATAAATTGGCTGGTAATAAAGGGCGATTTCACCAGTGGCGATCGCATATTTTAGCTGATTGGCGGTGATGATCATTGCACAGCACCCGGTGGGCGATCGCATTCAAACGGCATTGCCGCTGGAACCACGCGATCATCCCCTAGCGCCTCAAAGCTGGTCAGCGACGAACCCGGCTCACGGTGCCCATTCTTGCCAAAGAAGGTGATCCTTGCCCAGCAAAACCCGTCGCTGTCGGCATGGTAATCCCAGTCGAATGTGCTCCCAAAAGGTGCATCTGCACGGTCTACCCATGTCGCGCCCAACCCCTCAGGCGCGACATTCTGCAATGTGTCTGGGGGGAAGTCGCCATGCCTCAATCGATATTCCCAGAGGGGGGTTTTGTAGGAGTCAGCGATCGCGATCGCCGTTGCATACCGCGCTTTGTCGGTTTGATTGAGGTAGGAGGGGTAGGCGATCGCGCTTAGGGTGCCAATAATTAGCAGCACGATCAGCAGCTCGATAGTGGTGAACCCTTTAGCAGTGCGGGATCTTGGCGGCTGGATGACATGGGTTGCTCCCATTCTGGCTTTAGCGAAAAAGGTGATCCATTCCAGCCAGTTGATACCCCAAAAAAGTTCCTCCCATGGGAATTGATCATCCTCTTTGAGGATCAATGCCTTCATCATCATGGTACGAATGATTTTCTCGGCGTCTTGGTTTTCTCCCAAACCTCTAACCCGCCACGTATCGCGCTGTAGATTGACGATTAGACATTTTAC
>JAYUYI010000065.1:0-5562 GCA_043752545.1 Thermoleptolyngbya sp. | reverse complement strand
AACTGTGCTGTATCGTTCGTGAATCAGCCCCTAAAGCCGCCCCTAAAGCAGATTAGGATCGTCAACTCTCATGATGTCGTGATTATAGTTTTCTAGCCAATAGCCCTGCTCATCTTGATGAAATTGCTCTTCCCATAACGGAATTTTACCGAGTTTGGTAGTGACAATGTACTGGGGAACGGCAAACCCAGTCATGTGACCCAATAATCCTCGCATAATTTCTCGACCTTTTTCGACACTGGTGACAAAGTGTGAAACTCCGGTGACGTTGTCGCAGTGGTAGAGATAGTAAGGACGAACGCGGATTTTGAGCAATCCCTTGAGCAGCGATTTCATGGTTTCCAAATCGTCGTTTAGCCCTTTCAGCAAAACAGTTTGATTTTGAACGGGAATCCCATGCCGTAGAAGGCGATCGCAGGCTTCGGCGGCTTCGGGCGTAATTTCCTTGGGATGGTTGAAGTGGGTGTTGAGCCAGATCGGATGATATTTTTCTAGCATGGCGCAAAACTCAGGGGTAATGCGTTGGGGCAATAGCACCGGATACCGGCTGCCAATCCGAATGATTTCCACATGCGGGATCTTACGCAGGCGAGAAATAATTAGTTCTAGCTTTTCGTCAGAATAGGTCAGCGGATCGCCGCCCGTTAGGAGCACGTCGCGGATTTCGGGATGGCTGGCAATATACTCAAAGTCTTGTTCCCATGAAGCTGCTTCATTGCTTTCAAAGTAGGTACCGCTTAAGTCGGTAGTGTGGTATTTGCGGGTGCAGTGACGGCAATAGACGGCGCAGACTTCTGTGATCAAAAAGATGACGCGATCGGGGTATTTATGCACAACCCGATTGGTTTTGCGATAAACCGTATCACCAACCGGGTCGTTATCGGATCCGGCAAATGACATAAATTCCTGGACGCTAGGTACCGACTGTTGCCGAATGGGGCACATTGGGTCATCTTTGTCCATCAAGGCTGCATAGTAAGGCGTGATACTCCAGCGGTATTTGCCTGCCGAATCTTGAATGGCTTGTTCTTCGTCGGGTGTGACGTTAATCCATTGACGCAGGTCTTCTACCGTACTAATCCGATGCTGAAGCTGCGATCGCCAGTCAGTCCAAACCAAATCATGTGCTTTCTGCATGACGACAAGTGCCTTATTTATGTTGGTGGGGGGTGAATGAATTTCGGCTGGATCGGCTCAATGTGACTTGTTTTGGACTAATGTACTACCTAGGGCATCCTGGCTATTGGCTCATAAAGTACATTGTGCACACTTTATGAAAAACCAAATGGCAGGTCTGTAACGCGGTCATCAGGGTCTACAGCGTAAGGACGCTAAAATCCTTAAATTTATGGAGCTATTTGTAGAATATGTAAAGTATTGGTTAAATCCCTCCGGATTTCTACGCATTTGGGCGGATTTGCCTAGCTTTCTGGTTACTTAGATATTTACTAGGTGTAATAGATTTTCCTGACGCTCTCGCTGCACCGGTATGGGTATACCCGCCTATATGCGTATGCGGGGAACGTCACAGGGATCAATCTGAGGTCTTGGATTCTCCCTCGGCTTCCCCACGCAGCTTCCGAGCTTGCATCAGCAGGTCTTTAAAAAAGTCACTATCGACAATTTCGTTGACTTGCTTCTTGCGTTTTACCTGATCAATCTCAATTTTTAGCTCTGATACCTGCTGTTTCAGGGTCTCTTCGCGCTGGCGTACCTTTGCCATCATGATGTCAAACACGTTGGCCAGCTGAGAAATTTCATCTGAAGATTTGCCAGTGGTTAACGGTGATAGATTCTGGTCGTAGTCGCCTTCACCAATTTTGGTTGCTGCTTCTGCCAGAGTTTTGAGCCGTTTGGTGAGGATGCCAGACATGAGATAGACCAGACTAAACAGGATGCCATAGGTAATCGCAAAGGAGATGAAGACGCGATCGCGAATTTGTTGCCGCACTTCAAACACGTAGTCTGCTTCTATGTCTGCGCCCAACACCCCGACTATTTTGCCCTTCGCATCTTTAATTGGAGTATAGGAAGAAATCCAGCTGCCCCACTTATCCGTGTAGAGATCGCGTTCCATGGTTTCACCGTGCATGAAGGCGCGTTTAGACGCGTCATAGGCGCTACCTGCCTCCAGAAACTTCAGGGCGCGGTCGGGAATATAGACCCACAGCGAATCGACTAAATAAATAATTTCTAGGTCATCGGCTGCCGCTGCAGGCTGCCCAATTCTGCGGTTTGTCAGCGCTTCACCCACGACATAGGTGTAGGGATAGATCTTCGGAGAGATGCTATGAACGGTCTCAAACCAGTCGAGTTGACGTTGATAGCGAGGATCGTCCGAGTAGCCCTTCGCATTTCGCTGCCCGGTTTTGTAGAGTGCGACTAGCTCGTTGGCATCAATGCCTTGGGCTGCGCCAATGGCAGTGCTCCGCAGTTCTTGCTGAAGCCGATCGACTGCTTTCTCGGTAGAAAAGTTGTAGAACCACCAGTATGCCCCCGCAAACACACCGCTAAACACCAGCGTAAACCCCGCTAACAGCTTCCACCGTAGGCTGATAAAACGACTTGGGTCTATTGGTTTGGGTGGCGGCTCAGCACTGGCGGTCGAACGCATGACATCCTTCGGGGGCAGAATTGTGAACAGCAAAGAGGGTGCTCAAAGGTCAATCTTATCGAGGACGGATTGGCCTCGTTGACGACGCTTCAGTCGCCAGTTCAGTAAGCTAATATCATAAACTGTTCGCATCTTGAGCACCATATAAATGGCGAACAGAGAAACTGCGATCGCGATCGCCAAATAGCCGTAGAAATAGCTAGAACTGCCCCAGCGTTCTCCCAGCAGCACCACAATACCCGTGATCACGGCTCCCAATATGGTGCCCCCTGCAATCAAATAACTGTCTAGAAACAGGCTGACGCGACCTCGACGCTCTTCGGGGACTAGCCCTTCTAGGGATTTGCGAGCCGTTTCATCCACACTATATTGCGGCAGTTTTTGGATCAATAGTCCGGCGATCGCCCCCCCTAGCCCTGGAATACTCAGCATCATGGCTGCACCCACGAGGCTGCTAATGGGCTGGAACAAAAATAGATGCTTTAAATTGATGTTGATCATCAACCAACGCACTACCGAAGACTGAAAGACTATATGAATTAACGTCCGTCCTAGCGTAAACAGGCTCAAAAACACCTGATAATTGTTTGTGTCTGGAATGACCGTTCCAGACACAACATAAAACCGATATTCCACAATAATTTCGCATACTACCACTGCAAGCATGGCGATCGTCAAATATCGAAAGACCGCAACTTGTCTCACAAAATTCCAGCCTTCTGAAATGGTGGCTTGAATGGTCTCTATTTTTTGCCGAGGTTTTCGCAGCGTCACCTGGCGTAGATTTATTCCTAATAAAACGTAGATTAAGCCATAGAGCAGGATGTTGATTGTCAGCAGCCCGTCTGTTGTGATGCCGTAGTGGATGGACAGAAAAGGGACGAGTGATGCGATCGCAATTCCGGCCAAGTTGCCAAATAGACCCACTGTGGCCAGCAATGAAAATACTCGCTTACTCTGCGCTATGTCGAATAAATCGGTAGCTAAAATCCAAAACGTTGTGGGAAAGAAAATCAGCTGCTGGTCTGACATCAGATAGAGCAACCCGTAGTTGAGCCAACTTGGCGCTTTGAAGAAAACTAGCAAACGCAATCCGATAAATGACATCCCCAAAATGGCACTAATACTTCGAACCAGCGTAATCCGATTAAAGCGATCGACCAGCAGCGATTGCAGCATCGTCATCAAAATGCTGATCAAGCTGCTCACAATTAGCACTACCAAAAACTGAGGTGGGCCGACATCACTTAAGAAGTTGCTAAGTGAAGAAATCTCTGACACCTTTTGCGCCAAAGCATTGCTAAACAATACAAACCCCAGGGTCAAAACGAGGCCAGTTTCTCCCGATCGCAAATTTAGTAGCTGACTGAGGCGGTTCATTTAATTATTTCTTCGAGATTGCCCTAGGTTCCGATTAAACCTTGGCTTTTCGTGTGTGGGTATTGGGTAGAAACTGGAACGATTAATTAGAACGAATAGAGGAGCATTCAGCCGCCATAATTAACTGCTGGGCGATCGCCCGAATGTTTTGGGTGAGGGAGTGGTGGGGATATTCCTGGCAAAAAATACCGCTACTGCCAAGCGCCATCAATTCGGCTGTAATGGGCAGCACCCCCACTACATTTTCGCCATAAATGGCTTGCAGTCGGCGCTGTACCTGATCTACATCTAGGCCCGACAGCACTTGGTTGGCAATCAAGAAAATCTTGGGCACCCCCAACTGCCGCGCCAAATCTACTAGCACAGCCATAGCTTGCAGCTCATGCTGATCTAACCCCAACACCAGCAGCACCGTGTTGGCCAATGCTAGCGAGAGGATGGCTTCTTTGGTGATGCCGGGATGCAGATCAATCAGCAAAAAGTCTAGATTGAGGCGACGCATCAATTCCAAAAAAGCCTGACTGATGATGGTGGTATCGTAGCCGCATCGCAACAAATCAGGAACTTCTTTGACCTTGATTTGAGCCGGAATTAAGTCAATTCCGCCTCCCATCACCACCACTTCTCCTTGCTCTACCTTCAGCACCGGACTCAGCTCGGCCTCAACTTGATCGAGGGACACATCTCCCCACAGGTAATAGTTCAACACCGCATCTACATGGCGTTCATCTAAGTTAAATAGGGCATGAATGCCGGGAGCCATCGGGTCGGTATCCATGATTCCCACCCGCCACCCCCGACGAGCAATGCTGACCGCTAAATTTGCCGTCAGGTTAGATTTACCAATGCCATGACGAATCGATTGAATTGAGACAATGGTAGGCATGGGTGGGCAACTGGGTGATAGGGCTGATGGTAGTACAGCGCAGCGCCAGTTTGGATACTGCTCAGATATCTTCTTAGCTTAGCGATCGCCCTCGTTAATCGCATGATTTTGATCAAGGTGAACGGTGAATAAACTCCAGGGAGAGCGCCTCTATCACCTAAACGGAGGAAACCCGCCTCGATCTCTACTTCGTGGTCGGCTCCTAGAGAATCGTTCCCTCATCCGCTCACGGGTGTCTTCAAACCTTTCTCTGCGATCATCATCGCCCCAAATAGTTTTAGGACTAGCAGCAAAGTGACGTCGCTAATGATTGAAACAACCCCCACTCTATAATCACTAGAGGTGGTATTTTGACATGGAATGTGGCATGATTTATCTACTACTTGTTCTAAGAGATGAACATCATCACAGCAATAGATTAGGATAAAAAATTGTTTTAAGTATTGCTTTACGCAACGATTCAAGAAAAGTAGGGATGGCGTAATTAGTTATTCTAGATTGAATGGGAAAACCTCCCTAAAAACTCCCCTTTTTAGGGAGGGCTTAGGAGGATCGATACCGTTTTACTCCCAGTAATCGGACTTTTAAAACATCCTTTTAGACCCTCATACGTTATGCAAAATTTTTAACCGCAGCGTCAAGGTCGATAAAAAGTCTCTAGCTCCGTGAACCTCGCTCAACA
>JAYUYI010000064.1:0-2150 GCA_043752545.1 Thermoleptolyngbya sp. | reverse complement strand
TCGCTGGTTCAGATCGCTGACCTGATCGGGGGTGAAGTCGGTCAGTAGAATGACTTCTCCCACATTAAAGGGAGACTGGTTCAGGTTCGCAATCAGATGGTATGGCTCTGTGGCAGTGACTAGTGCTAGATCAAACTGTTTCCAGATCCGATACATCGGCAAGGCCCGGTTGTTGTGCCAGCTCCGCAACATGCTAAAAAAGTCTGAGCGATAGTCGGCATCAAACATCCGATCCACCTCATCCATTGCCAGAACCAACGGCCCACCAACCTCTTTTAAGACGTGGTTTTGCATGTAGCGGGTACAGCGCTGAATATTGCCACTCCCTTCATGCCAATACTCTGCCACTCGATCTGGAATGCCCAGTTGCTCCGTCAGACTCATGCAAAATTGGCGATAAAACGTGTCGGCAAACTTCAACACATCTTGGTCAAACATCTGAAAGTCCAAAAATGCAACTTGCTTGCCGCCTTTCATCGCGATATTGATCGCCTGCATCAGTAAGGAACTTTTGCCCATCTGACGTGGACCTTTAATGGTAAGGGTAACACCCTGCTGCTGAATTGTTGCTAGGACGATTTCATCGGAGGGACGCTTCACATAAAACTTCGATTCTGGATCCATTGTGCCTTCTGCTGGTTCCAAAAAGACAGGCTGGGCAGATGGACGGGGACGGGGGATAGCGGATTCTAGTTCAGGGGAAGTGGGAATCGCTGTTAGCTTCCGTTTGGTACTATCTGAATCAATGGAAAGGGCGGCTCCGGCGATCGCTTGTATAAGTTCTTGAATCAATCGGGGTGTATCTGCTGAGTTCTCCCAGAAGGCCCAATTAATTGGATCCAGGTAGGCACTCAAGGGATAGACAAAGGGGTCTCGGTAGCTCAACCGCACGGGTAAAATTATCGGTTGCCCATATTCCTTCATTAGGCGATGGGCTGTCTCAATTTCTCCCAACACCATCTCACTATGAACTGAATTAGCCGACAGAAATGTGATTAAGAAATTGGATTGCTACAGCTCTTGCTCAATTCGTTCGGCCCAGGGTGTTCCGATCACCATGGTCTGGTCAATGAAGACATCATGAGACTGACTGAGTGCCTGGTAAATCTCCAATGCAATGCGCTCGTCTGGTTCCACACCACGCTTGTAACTGATGAAAATGCGTGATCGAGTGCTGGCTCTTGGCGATTGTGTGATTGATTGTGGTTCCAGACTTGGAGTTTTGTCAACCAATGAGGGAGCGGGTTCAGGAGCAGGTTCGACGACATTGGATAGTGGGGTTGTTGCTATTGTCTGAGGGGATGGCAGGCTCCGCTGCTTCAGTTGAGGCGTTGCTGTTTCCTGGATTCCTTCCAAGTCGATAGCTGAAAGACCAAACTCAAAGGCATCGGCATAGGAGCGACCTGCTCCCAGCCCATCGTAAAAACCAACCGCAAACTCGATCGCAGCACGATCTCCAATTGCATTGCTCATGCCAATCACATGATCAATGTGTTGATGAATCGCATTTGCCTGCACCTCCGAATAGCAGGCATTGAGCAACACACATTCGACTTTGTCCTGAAACAACTTGAACAATCGAGCCAGAGATTGTCCGCTGACTGGTTTCATCTGACCCACATTGCTCTCCAGAACTAATCCGTCGGTACCAATTCCGTGTCCGGAAAAATGCACGATCTGCGGTTCGTGGTCTAGTAAAGCACGGCGCAAATCATCAGGACGAACCGCCCATCTGGAGATAATTTCAAACTGGTCGCGACTACGCGATCGTTGCAGTCCTTCCTGAATTTCCCGAACTTCTTCGTCTAGGCGGAGCTTGTCGGTATTTTTAGGGTTAGCTGTCAGGATCAAAATCTTTTTCACGGTAATCCTGTGTTGCTCAGAGCAATACATCTATGGAGAAGGGCTAGTTGAGATAAACGTTACCCTATTGTACCTCCTGCATGAATAGCGAGACGGTGTGCCGATTGGCGAGCGAGATTGCCCAATGAAGAGACTGGTAGGCAGCATTGATGTACAGTGACTTTTTATTTGTCGCGGAGACACATTAATGTCGCTAAAGCAGTAAAGCTAGAGCAGGCGGCTTTCAAGTGGGAAAGCCGCCTGCCAATTCTGATGACCTGATGACTTGGTCGCTCAGCAAATTTTTT
>JAYUYI010000063.1:0-2150 GCA_043752545.1 Thermoleptolyngbya sp. | reverse complement strand
GATCTTCTCGCCGCTTAAAATAAACATTGGATCGAGGGCGGTAAACACTTGGTTCATCCCTCGGTTCTCTAGGCGGTTGATGGCAGACTGCACTACTTCTACATTGCGAATGTGCAGTTCTGCTAGGCTTTCGGAAATGGCGTACAGGTTTTCAAAATTGGTGGCGATCGCCACCACGCGCCCACCCGGAGCCAGCCGCAGCCAGACGTCTTTCAAAATGGCTTTGACGGAGCGTCCACCTTCAATGCAAACACAGTCGGGTGCTGCCGTTAAGCTGCTGAGGCATTCTGGTGCGTTGCCTTCAATTACCTCCACGTTTTTCACCGAAAAGCGATCGCAGTTGCGTCGAATCAAACCTGCTACTTCTTCATCGCGTTCAATGGCAAAGACTCGACCTTGAGGGCAGATCAAACCCACTTCTACTGGAATCGTGCCCGTCCCTGCACCCACATCCCACAGCACCGCCTCCGGCTTCAGCCGCAGTTGCGCAATAATCAGTACTCGAATTTCTCGCTTGGTCAGGGGAATGCCGGGTAGCTGTTCAAATAACTCATCGGGGATACCAGGTGTGGAGTAGGGCCAGAGGGGAGGCATGGGGAAGGGGAGGGAGGAAGGAGGAAGGTGGAAGAACGCTGGGGATTTGTTTCTTTAACCGTACTGTATGGTTGCCGTTGCGGGGAGTAAACTACGGGAATAGTCTGGGCTTATTGTTTTACAACTTTTAGTGTTTTCAAGTCGGTGTCGGCGCAGCCTGTGATGACGCCGCCTGCGGCCAGAACCTGTTGTAAAAAGGTGAGGGCTGCGGTGGAAATGCGATCGCCTGGAATCAAAATAGGAATGCCGGGTGGATAGGGGCAGACGAGTTCGGCGGCAATGCGATCGCCTGTATGCTCGATGGCAAGGGTTTCGGTGGGGGCAAAGAAGGCATCGCGGGGTGTGAGGGGCTGGATTGAAACTGAGTGGGTTGGCAGTGAAAAACTCAGCTGGGGATGTCCGGGCAGCTCGGTGGCGTTTGAGGACGGTAAGGTGGGATCAAACATAGTGCTCTCACTGACTAAAATCTCAAACCCTTTCACCAATTGCGCAATGTCTTCCCGGGTGTTGCCAATACTGATAATAAAGGTGAGGTGATGCAGACCGGGCAGCTCGGCGGTGACGCCCATTTGAGTGTGGAGTAGCTCGTCGGCGCGGAAGCCAGTCAGGTTGAGACCAGACACATCGACGGTGAGGCGAGTGGGGTCGAGGGTGAGGCAGCCCGGACTGGGGTGGGGGGCAAAAACACGCAGCCCAGGAATCTGACGGAGGCGATCGCGGGCAATTTTGGCGAGTTCTAGCGTTTGGCTGAGCAGGGAGGTGCCGTGTTGGGCTACTTGGTGGCGAGCGGCGTCTAGGGAGGCCAGCAGCAGGTAGCTGGGGCTGGTAGACTGCACCAGCTGAAGGGCGCGGCTGATCCGGTCTGGATCAATCAGTTGGCTGCGCAGGTGCAGCATGGAGGCTTGGGTGAGTGCGCCCAGGGTTTTGTGGATGGACTGAACGGTAAGGTCAGCGCCAGCCGCTAGAGCAGAGATGGGCAGCTGCGGGTGGAAGGCAAAGTGGGCGGCGTGGGCTTCATCGACCAATAGCGGGATTTGGTGCTGGTGGGCCAGTTGGGCGATCGCCTCCACATCTCCGCAGGCTCCATAGTAGGTGGGATATAGCAACATGACGGCGCGAGCGTCGGGATGCTGGGCTAGGGCGGCGGCGACACCAGCGGCGGTGATGCTGTGGGCGATGCCCCAGTCAGGGTCATAGTCGGGCTGCACAAAAATCGGCACGGCACCCGATAAAATCAGAGCGGCGATCGCGGCTTGGTGACTATTGCGCGGCAGGATAATCTTGTCTCCCGGTTTGCAGGTGGCAAGCACCGCCGCTTGAATGCCACAGGTAGACCCATTGGCCAAAAACCAGGTGCGATCGGCTCCAAATGCGGCAGCTGCTAGCGCTTGGGCACCTCGAATGACCCCCTCTGGCGCAAATAAGTTATCTAGCTCTGGCAGTTCTGGCAAATCAACCCGAAATACGGCGTTGCCCATCACGGCTGCCAATGGCGCTGAAATGCCCTGCCCTCGCTTGTGCCCTGGGGTGTAAAAAGCGGCATGGGGGCGATCGCC
>JAYUYI010000062.1:0-2155 GCA_043752545.1 Thermoleptolyngbya sp. | reverse complement strand
GATAGTTTTCAATCACTGGGTTGGCCAATAGCTGATCACACATGCGATCGATTTGCTCACGGGCAGTCGTCTCATCTGTTGCCGTCAGCGTCACTTCCACATATTTGCCAATTCGCACCTGTTCCACGTTGTCGTAGCCCATATGCTTTAGCCCCGACTGCACCGCTGTACCAGCAGGGTCGAGCACAGAGGGGCGCAGCGTCACGTAAATGCGAACTTGATAGGTTTGACTCATATACCCCCAGCAAACCTGGAACACGCATCTATTCTATGACGGGCTGTGACATATTGCGGTGTGTTGTGCAATTAAACCAGTTGGCGCACAGGTTGATTTTCGAAGGTGCAGCGTCCGAAAAATTAGCCCTCCTCGCTAGGTTTCAAACATCTTCTAAGATGGACAGATAAGATGGGCAGAAGGGAATGGGCAGTTTGCTTGCCCCACTTTTCCTCGCCTGAGACCATTGGCAGTCGCTAGAGTACCCGTCTATGAAAGCTCGTCGAACTCGTAGTCAGGAGCGAATTCTCACTCTACTCAAAACCCTGAATCAGGCCGTTTCGGCTCAAGATATTTATTCAGAACTGCGACAGAGCGGGCAAACTATTGGACTGGCGACCGTGTATCGATCGCTGGAGGCGCTGAAGCTAGAGGGCGTGGTTCAGGTACGCACCTTGCCCACGGGTGAATCGCTCTACACTTCCACGCACGACGATCGCCACCATCTCACCTGCTTGCGCTGCGGCGATTCGATTCCAATTAATGAATGCCCGGTGCATGAGCTAGAAGCACAGCTCCACCGCTCGTACCAGTTCAAAATCCACTATCACATGCTGGAATTTTTTGGCCTTTGCACCCAGTGCCAACTGGTCACAGCAGCAAGCAATATCCCCCCAGCATGAATCTATCTCGGTTGCTCTAAGAGAATGTTTTAAACGTTTGATTGCTGGGATCAAACCAAGATCGATTCTCTTACCCTTTCCGCAATATCGCCCCACTGATACACGGTGTCTCTCTAGCAGAGTAGGCATTGTCCATCATCCGGTAGGGGTCAACGGTTGTTGACCCAGCTTTGATTTCGGGTAATCCATCCAAATCGGGTAATCCATCCAAACCGAGCAATCCATCCGAACCGGGCGAACGACCGTGTCGTCCCTACCAGGGTTGGATGTGTAGAAATGAACTACAATTCCCTGGGTAGGAACATAGCACTGCTATGTCCTGCTATGCCCCCCAGAGATATATCACCGTTGCAGGTTATTTAATTCGCAATCCTAAAAATAGGTTCACGTAGATTCACGCTCTGCAAATCGGCATTGAGGCAGAAGCACTAGTCGGCTGCTCCTAGCGCCCTTCAGGCTTGCTTTTCATCTACCATCGACATCATGCCTTTGAGGGCAGCAGGGACGCTTTTGGGATCCATAAACATGACTTTGCTGCTGTCGCTTTTGCCAATCGTAGTTCCCATCTCCATGTAGCCCAGCGCCAGCAGCATTTGTCCGGCGTCGGCAGCGCGGGGGTCGCTCTTGAGGGCTTGGGTCATAATGTGGATGGCTTCGGCAGTGGCCTGGGCTTTTAGCACTTGGGCTTGGCGCTCGGCTTGGGCTTTCAAAATGGCGGCTTTTTGGTCGGCTTCGGCCTGCAAAATCACGGCTTTTTGGTTGGCTTCAACGGCCAAGAGTTGGGCATCTGCCTTACCTTTGGCGGAGTTAACGGCTGCTTCGCGATCGCCCTCCGAGGTCAAGATCGAAGCGCGCTTGCGGCGTTCTGCCGACATCTGCATCTCCATCGCTTCCTGCACGGCTTTAGATGGAATGATATCGCGCAGCTCTACCCGCGTAACTTTGACGCCCCACGGATCAGTAGCGACATCTAGTTCGTGCAGCAGGTTTTCGTTGATTTGGGCGCGCGCGGTGAAGGTTTCATCGAGTTCGAGCTGCCCCATCTCGGCGCGAATTTGGGTCAGTACCAGGTTGACCATGGCGGCCTGCAAGTTCTGGATTTTGTAGTACGCTTTTTCCATATCGACAATCCGCCAGTAAATCACGGCATCGACCGTGATGGCGACGTTGTCACGCGTAATGCTGGGCTGGGGTGGAATGTCCAGCACTTTTTCGCGGATGGTGTCTTGAAAAGCAACGCGGTCAATGAATGGAGCTA
>JAYUYI010000061.1:0-2155 GCA_043752545.1 Thermoleptolyngbya sp. | reverse complement strand
GTGTCTGTGCCGACCTGTCGTCACAACATTGCAGCGCCGCCTGCCCCGCCCACAGCTGGTCACCCAGTACCCAAATGCCAATCGTCATTTGGCTGGCTTTTTCTGAAACAGCAGTTGAATTCCCAGTGCCACTAGACCGAGCGTGGCAATCCCCAGCGTCACCATGGCTAGGGCGCTTACCCCCAACACTAAGGTCCGAACGGCTGATGCAATGTTGGTGGCAAACGGGCTACTGGTGGGCAGCGGCTTGTTGGCAAAGGTGCTGTGGATTGACAGGGTCATGGAGTACGCTGCAATGCCAAGTGCCCCAGAAAACAGCGCCCCCGTAAAGCATTTCAGTGGGGTAGGCGGAGTCTCATCGGCCACTAGCTGGATGGGTTTGGCCGAGGAGGTATCGTCTGTAGGAGTGGGGTTAACCATAACAGCAAGGGAAATGAACATCACCCCTGTACTTTATCGCAATCCGGTGAAACGGAATGAACCGTAGAATGGGTTAGGCATGGCCATAGCGGATCAAATCCTTGGAAAGCCCGCCCTATCCTGGCTAGCCGTCAGCGTCGAGAAGATTCACAATAGGTGCATACGAGACGTAAACAATTATGCTGCTGCTTGATGATCTAGCTCAACGTTGGCAATTGGACGATCCCGAAGAACAGCGAATGATCTCCAATGTGACCTGGGCACAGTATGAAGCCCTCTTAATGGAATTGGGAGATAGCCTCGCCTATCGGGTAAATTTTTTAGATGGGGTGTTGGAAATTGTGGCACCGAGTCGGCAGCATGAAACGGGAAAAACGCGCATTGGGACGCTACTAGAAATCTACTTTCTAGAAACCGATACAGAACATTTCCCCACTGGCTCTACTACATTTCGCACGGCAGAACAGCAAGTCGGGGCAGAACCCGATGAAAGCTACTGTATTGGTGTTGAAAAAGAGTTTCCCGATCTGGTGATTGAAGTCATTGTCACCAGTGGCGGCATGAACCGACTAGAACGCTTTCGACGGTTGGGCATTCGAGAAGTGTGGTTTTGGCAAAATAATCACTTCATGCTTTACCACCTGCGGGAAGCAACCTCAATTCAATTTGCCCAAACGTTTGGCTATGAAGCGATCGCTAGCAGTGAACTCTTGCCCGATTTAGATCTGGATTTACTGAGTGCCTGTGTTCAAACCCCAAACCCTCTGGCAGCTGCAAAGACATTTCGCCAGGGCATCAGAACTAACCCGGCTCAGGCATAATCTCAATTTTTCTGGGTGCCGATTGCAAATTTTAGGCTGCGCGATCGCCTATTGCTTGAGTTGAATCCCACTGGCGATCGTTTGGGCGACCCACACCTCCAGGTCAGGGTCGGGTAGGGCTGCTTTTAGCTCGGCTTGGATGGTTTCTGCGTCGGCGCGGGACGTGGCTAGGGCAAAGACCGATGAGCCTGAACCCGACATCATTGCTCCTAGGCTGCTGAGCTGGCCGAGTTCGGCTCGCAGCTGCTGCACTTGGGGCAATGCCGGCAACACAATTTTTTCCAGGTCGTTGTGCAGGTGTTGAGCGATCGCCTTGCCGTCGTTGTGGCTGACGG
This sequence comes from Thermoleptolyngbya sp., assembly GCA_043752545.1. Taxonomy (GTDB): domain Bacteria; phylum Cyanobacteriota; class Cyanobacteriia; order Elainellales; family Elainellaceae; genus CASBQJ01. The sequence goes on along the minus strand of JAYUYI010000061.1, from coordinate 579 downwards.
CCAAGACCATGCCCCCCGAGTGCACCCGCTGACGGCGACCCTCTAAGCCATCGGTTTGGGTGTAGGTATGGCCAAACTGCTGACGGTAGGTGGTGTATGCCCAAGCGGTTGACACCGATAAACTGCGATATTTTGCCAATACGACATAGAGGGGATCTAATGCAGCTAGAGCCGCTAGCCGTTCGCCGCGTCCGGTGGCGATCGCCGTTCCGCCTGTGACGCAAAACGGCACGTCGGAACCTAGCTGTGCCCCTAGCTCCTGAATTTCGGGCTGCGTAAGACCGAGCTTCCAGATCAAATCCAACCCGACCAGCACCGCTGCTGCATCTGTAGAGCCTCCGGCCAGTCCGGCTCCGACTGGAATGCGTTTGTGAATGGCAATATCAACCGCGCCGTAGGTTTGGAAGGCTTGCGGAAACTGCTGTGCCATCAGCGCCGCTGCTTTGTAGGCCAGGTTTGTCTGATCCGTAGGCACCTCAAGATGGTCACAGGTGAGCCGAAACTGCTCAATCCCATTCGCCCGCAGGTCGATTTGGTCGGCTAGCGACACGCTTTGCATCACCATGGCCAGCTCATGAT
>JAYUYI010000060.1:0-5593 GCA_043752545.1 Thermoleptolyngbya sp. | reverse complement strand
TACACTGAATTAAATCATAGCTATTGTTCCACGACACCTCGTTTGTACTGTAGCTGGACTTGTGCACGATCGGCTCGTGATAGTTTTCGGCATTGTTCTCAACATACAGTTTCCAATTGGTGTCTGTGTAGTAGTCAATGCTATGAACTCGTTTCCATTCGCTGGCCTGATAGCCGTCAAACAGGGCGGGTAATTCATGCAGTTGAGCCTCAAACGGTTTGCACTCCGCCGCCATGTTGACAAAAATAAATGGACCCCAACTTTCCACATGGACTGCTGTTAGGTTGTGATCAGCCGGATTAAAATCCTCATAGTCTTCAAAGTTCGGAATTCCCCGCAGATTGCCTTCTAGATCAAATGTCCAGGCATGGTATGGACAAATGAAACGATTACATTCACCACTGCCAATGGCTACGGGTGCTGCCCGATGCGGACAGACATTGTGGAACGCGGGCAATATTCCCTGGCGATCGCTCACAATCAGCAGTGGAACTTCGGCGATACTGGTAGTGAAATAGGAATTGGTACCACTCAGTTGGCTAAGATGGCCAACATAAATCCAGGTTTTGCTAAAAAATAGCTCTCGTTCTAGTTGGTACACCTCTTCACAGGTGTACATGAACGATGGAAAAGATTTAGCTCGCTTGTAGGACATGGGCTGCCATGTTTTGAGATAGCTAGCTAGATTGGCATCTTGAATAGACTCTAGAATGCCGACGTGATCGGGTTTAGCGTGATTATTAGCATGATTAATTGTCGAGATCCGGTCTGCGATCGCCATCTCAGTTACTCCCGTCGATTAACAACATCAATGAAGGGGTCATGCTCTAAAAGGAGAGTAGGCACTGCCCACCCCACACCGTCAGGGTAAGCTTGGCGGCATCTCCTCTAGCGGGGTGCCCTCGACTAGCGCCTGGTTTAATTGCAGGCTCAATTCTGCAATGCAGGTGGCCAAGATTTCTTGACCAAAACTCAAATCGGCTTTGCTGGGAGCGCCCACTCCCCCATGCACACTCTCTTTGTTGACGGTGTAGGCAAAAAAGCAGCCCGCCGAGCGATCGGGTTCATCTACTGCTTTATCTAGCTGCACCAAGTCAGGCCGCAGCGCCAGCATCACCGACGTTTCAGCACAGTTGGCATGAAAATTAGCCGCATCGTGATGGTAGAACTCGTGGACTTGAGGAGAAATTTCCCAAATCGAGCGCAATCCAATTCGCAGGTCGGGGTAGCGGTGGCGCACGTTTTCTAGGCCGCAGCGCAACGGTGCCCAATTGGTGACATGGCCATTTAACAACAAAATTCGGCTAAAGCCAGCGCTACACACCCATTCTGCAATCTCTAAGACTAGAGCAGAGAGGGTTTCTGGCCGCAGAGAAATGGTTCCTGCCCATTTTTTAGAATGCCCGAGGGAACAGCCATAGGGCAGCGCGGGCAGTACCGGAATCCCAGTTTGAGCAGAGACGCCATGCGCCACTGCGATCGCCGAAAAGGTATCCACTCCCACGGGCAAATGCAGCGCATGTTGCTCTGTGGCTCCTACTGGCAAAATCACCATATCCATGCCGCTGGCTCTTAGGTCTGTGATTTGCTCCCAGGTGAGTTCTTCCCACAACACGGGTGATGGATTGGAATTAGTCACTAGTGTTCAGACCTCACTGGAGTGGCGATCGCGCTCATAATTAGCTCTTGAAACAGATGCGTTCCGACCTCGCGCGTGGGGGAAAGCCGCCCCTGCCGGTAGCCCATTGATTGGATCCGGGTTTGCACAGCAGGCAGCAAATCTAGATCTTCTTTTTGAATAGTGTCAAAAAACTCAATCAGCGGCTCCAGGTTTTCCGCAGACATTGCGGCCTCAGTATTGGGTACCAGCCAATCCCAGCGAATTCGAGTGCGCTTGGGACCCTGCGGATCAATCAGATAGATAATGGCACAGGTGGGAGAGGTAATCCAGGCAAAGTTGGGAAAAAAGCTCATGGTCGAAACGCCCGCCATTTCGCGATCGTTCAACCCCTGGATATAGAGATCAGGATTAAGCGCGGTCGGCAGTTCATCATTACCAAAAAAGGGCGTGTATTGCAGGTAGTAATGATGCCTTGCTTCGGCCTCAACGCTCTGATAATACTTGGCCAAAATTGGATGCACGGAGGGTTCGTGATAGCTCTCGGTATTGTTTTCTACATACAGCTTCCAGTTTGTATCTGTCCAATAATCAATGCTATGGACGCGCTGCCAATCCCTTAATCGATAGCGCTTAAATAGCTCAGGCAATTCTCCAAGCTGTGTCCAAAGCGGTTCACAATTGGGATCTAGATTGACGAAGATGAATGATTCCCATAGGTCTACTCGAACTGATGTGAGAGCGTGAGCCGCCACATCAAACCCTTCTGCGGTTTCCATATCTGGAATGCCGCGCAGGTTGCCATCTAGGTCAAAACTCCAGGCATGATATAAACAGGTGAGGCGATTGCATGTGCCACTCCCCATGACCACAGGCCCCGCTCGGTGGGTGCAAATATTATAAAATGCTCGCAGTTCACCGTCCTTATTTTTCAAAACCACCAGAGGTTGCTCGGCGATATCAACGGTGAAATACGAACCCGCACCGTCTAACTGGCTGATATGCCCAACGTAATACCAGTATTTACCAAAAACTTGTGCTTGTTCTAGTCGATAAATCCTGGGCGAATAATATACTTCAGCAGGTAAAGCCACAGCGTCATGGGTCAGCGATCGCCGCTGCCACGACCGCAGCAGTTCTGGGTTCTCGTCGAGGGGGCTGGTCTTAAGTGGAATAGAATTCATGACGCCTATAGCTTCCGTATATATTCAGTCAGGGTCGCTCTTGTTTTTTACTGAGGAATTCAGAATCAAATCTGCTGTGACTTAAGGTTCCAACCTGCTTGACCGACAAAACTCCGATCTCCCTCACCCCAACCCCTCTCACAGGGCAGAAGAGGGGCTTCGAGCCAAGACTTTACCTCTAGCACCCCTTCTCCCACAAGGGGAGAAGGGGTGGGGGGATGAGGGGTAAAAGATTTGTCAGTCAACCGAGGTTCCAACAGTCTATGAACGACTTAATTTTCTAGTTTGTATCTATGAATACGAACTAAGAATATCCTCAGGTTTTTTTCATCTCAAGAGCAGCTCAAAGTTGTGGTTCACTGAATCTGAATACAAAATTCAAGCCGATTTTGGCTTAGGCTATTCGTAGATTGGTTAAAAAAAGACTCACATCAAATTGATTGTTAAGAACAAAAAATAGGTCGCCCTTCTGATTTCACCCAATCAAATTAGGGCAGAAATCAGGGCAAAATCAGAGTAAAAATGTCTCTGATTTAACATTCTCAATTATTCCTATAGGCTTAACTGTAGATAGCGAACTCTCAATTATCTTACACAACAGGATTTTGAAGACCATGCTTGATGCCCGCCCAACGTATAGCTCGCGGGATTGCACAGCTGACATAGGTGACGAATTGACTGACTTAAACCATCCCAAATTGGCAGTTCAAGAGCTGTTTAAGTCATATCCAATTCAGGGAAAGCAGCAGTTGCTGGTGCTACAGGACATCAATTTTAAGCTTTATCCTGGAGAGTTTGTTTGTTTAGTTGGCTCATCGGGATGCGGCAAATCGACCCTGCTCAATATTGTGGCTGGGCTGGTTCAGCCGTCAGCAGGGCAAGTTTTGGTCGATGGTCGAGCGGTTACGGGGCCCGGTTCCGATCGAGGCATGATCTTTCAAGGCTACACGCTCTACCCCTGGCTGACAGTGTCCCAAAATATTGCCTTTGGGTTGCAGCTGCGTAAACTGCCAAAGGCTGAGCAGCGCGATCGCATTGCTTACTTTCTCAATGTTGTCGGCTTAACTAAATTCGCCAATGCGTTTCCCAATCAGCTTTCGGGTGGCATGAAGCAACGAGTTGCGATCGCCCGTGCCATTGCGAATGAGCCTGCCGTGTTGCTCATGGACGAACCCTTTGGGGCACTGGATGCCCAAACAAAGGAGCAAATGCAGCAGTTTTTGCTGGAGCTTTGGGAAAAAACTCGCACCACCGTACTGATGATCACACACGATGTGGAAGAGGCGATCTTTCTGTCTCAGCGTGTCTATGTCATGAGTTCAAATCCGGGGCGAATGCAGCTGGAAATCGCAGTTGATTTGCCAGAGCATCGTGATCTGGAAATGAAGCTGTCATCCGAGTTTTTGGAGATCAAGCGAGTCATTGTGCATGAGTTGCGGCATGACGCCCATTGAGGCTCAGTGGATCTAAACAGGTGAGGCATCATGATCTCCGAGGTTTTCAAAACTTTGGAGGTCATGATGCCTAGCGCAATTGCCCACTAGGTAAACCGTTTGATAGGTTTACCTCTAGTAGGTTTATCCTGCCGCAATCATCACGCTATTTGATTTAATTACTGCAAATACCTCTTTTCCTCTGGTTAATTCCAACGTGTCAGCGGAGGCGCGAGTCACAATCGAAACTAGCTCTACTCCAGGGGCGATCGCCAGTGTGATTTCTGCGTTGACTGTGCCTTTGACAATGTGTTTTATTTTCGCCTTCAAAATATTACGGGCGCTGATTTTCATAGTCTGGATGGTTACCGCATGCATGGACGCGATCGCCTCATCGTCTTCTGCATCTACATCCTCGGAGAACTCGATCGCGTTCACATCAAGCGGAGTAGAAGTGGATGACTGCCCCATTTGCCGAATCATTTCTCTCAAAATGTCTGTTTTGGTGCGTTGGGTCTGCTGACAAATCTGTTCTAAGATTTTCCGCTCTTCGTCCGACGATTGAAAGGTGATCCAGCCCTGTTCTTTTCTTGGCATCGTAGAATACCAAATATGTTGGTATAAAGTTGGTAAAATACCGCTCTAGATGTAACTACTCAGTCTGCCCTCACCCTAAATCCCTCTCCCCACTTGGGAGAGGGACTTTGAACTGGTTCGGTTCCCCTGCTCCCAAGTAGGGAGAAGGGGCTAGGGGATGAGGGCTGTCTATAGCCTGAGTAGTTACGATGGTTTAAAGACTACCCGAGCCGGATGTTGTTACCCTTCTCGTCTCAGTGCAGATTCTACCTGCTTAAATTCTTGCTCCAAGCGGGTTTTTAGCTTTTCGGGAACCGGGCGATTGGGGTAAGAGCTGTAGTGCCCTGCCAAAGAGTTTAAGGCAGTTCGCATGGTGGTAAATGAACTCATCTTAATCAGTGTGCCGCTGCGACGATAGCGGGAGGCAAAGTCATTAATCAGCAGGCGAGCATCGGACTGGGCGGCAGACTTCTCCGCCGTACCGTCAGGCAACTCCAGAGCAGTTCTCAGGCTACCAATCAGAGCCAGGGTATCATCTCGGTAGTTGCCAGTTAACCCTCCTACCGTGGCGGCACTAGCGGCAGAGGAACCCGTCAACCCAATGACAAGCACTAAAGCCAGAGCCAACAAACGAGACAAGACTGTTTTCATAAAACCTCGGCAGTTTCAAGCGCAGATGGGATGTCGAGCCGCTCTCTCAGGACGACGACAGCACCAGAATCCTGTGGGGACTCAGATCCTATCGCCAATCTTATCTCGATTTGGGCGTTTATCTTGCGGTT
>JAYUYI010000059.1:0-2160 GCA_043752545.1 Thermoleptolyngbya sp. | reverse complement strand
GTGAAGCATTGGCATCGAGATCTCGGCTATGGTTTCAGTATGTTGATCCAAATGCTTCACCCTTACATCTCCAGGGCATCGCGTAGGGGAACACAGACTGTATTTTTTGGGTTTTCCTAGTTGATGTAATAATCCCGTGTGCCTTTGGCTTTAATCGCGTCGCCTAGGCGGTTCAATGCATGCACGTAGGCAGCGGTGCGCAGCGAGATGTTGAGGTCTTGGGCGATCGCCCAAATCCGTTCTGCTTCCAGCGTGATCGATTTTTCTAAGCGATCGTTGACTTCCTCTAGCGTCCAATACAAGCCGTTGCGGTTTTGCACCCATTCAAAGTAGCTGACCGTTACCCCGCCTGCATTCACCAAAATATCAGGGAAAACCTGGATGCCTTTGGTTTCCAGGATGGTGTCGGCTTCGGAGGTGATGGGGCCATTGGCCACTTCAAAAATGTAGCGAGCTTGGATGCGATCGCCATTCGCAGCGGTAATTTGGTTTTCGAGCGCGGCGGGTACCAATACATCTACGTCTAGTTCCAAAAGCTGCTCGTTGGTGATCACCGTGTGGTCTACCTGGCTGCAAACGGTGCCTTTGCAATACACCGCTTTGAGCGTGCGGGTGGAGTCTTTCATGTGCCGCAGGCTAGGAATGTCTAGTCCTTCAGGGGCAAAGACGCCGCCTTTAGAATCGCTGACGGCAACGACTTTGTAGCCTGCACTGAACAACAGTTCGGCGATAATCGCTCCGGCATTGCCAAAGCCCTGCACGGCAACCGTTGTGTCTTCAGGGCTGCGTTTCATCTTGGCGAGGGCAGCTTGCATCACAAAAAATGCGCCCATGGCGGTGGCGGTTTCGCGCCCTAGGCTGCCGCCCATGCTGACCGGTTTGCCGGTGACGACGGCTGGCGTAATTTTGCGCTGAATGATGCTGTATTGATCCATCATCCAACCCATCACCATTTGGTTGGTGTAAACGTCGGGAGCGGGAATATCCACATCAGGCCCAATAAAGTCGGCGATCGCATCCACGTATCCTCGCGTCAGGCGCTCTAGTTCAAACTTGGACAGCTCTTTGGGGTTCAGCGTAATCCCCCCTTTGGCTCCCCCAAACGGCAGGTTCAATACCGCACACTTAAACGTCATCCAAAATGCCAGCGACTGCACTTCATCCAGCGTCACGCCGGGATGATAGCGGACGCCGCCCTTGGTCGGCCCTCGGCTGTCGTCATAGCGCACCCGATACCCCTGAAAAATTCGCAGTGTGCCATTATCCATCCGCACCGGGATGGACACAATCAGGCTGGCTTTGGGGAAGCGCAACCGCTCGGCTACATCTTCATCAATTGCCACATACTGCAATGCTTTTTCGAGGCGCTGGTTCGCATCCGACAGCAACGAATGAGACATAAAAAACTCTCCTTTTAGAGTCAGGTCTAGGGAGAGATCAGGCAATTTGGCAAACGTGAAGCGATAAACCTGATCACACCTGTTTCTATGGTGACCTGCAAACGGTAGCAGGCGCTACCGTTTTAAGATTTTAATAACATTTGTTGATACGGACATGGGTCGATTGGGTAGGGGCATGGCACTGCCATGACCGCACAGCAGGTGTCGCTCACAGCACTCTAAGCACACTGGGAATGGCGGCGATCGCCTCAAAGCCGCGCAGTTCGTCTAGGGCTTGGCGGAAATTGCCCTCGCGGACATCGTGCGTCACCACCACAATTTCGGCTAGGTCGTCTTTGTATCCAGTTTGCACCACCGATTCCAAGCTAACATCGTGATTGCCAAAACAGGTACCTAGCCGCCCAATCACACCCGACATATCGCGCGTCAAAAAGCGGGCATAGAAGCGGGTGACGAGTTCCTCCATCGGGCGCAGGGTGCAGTAGTGGGTGTGGATGCAGGCCAGCAGGGGATGGAGGTTGGGCGTGTTGTTGCCGCAGGTTTTGAGGATGGCGACAATGTTTTGAATATCGGATACGACGGCGCTGGCGGTTGGTCCCGCCCCCGCTCCCCGGCCAAATAGCATCACCTGCCCCACCGGGTCGCCTTCAAACAGGATGGCGTTGTAGACATCGTTGACGCTGGCGAGGGGATGGGTTTTGGGTAATAGCGTCGGGTGAACTCGCACTTGCAACTGGTCGGTGGTGTCGCCAGCAGCGGT
>JAYUYI010000058.1:0-2162 GCA_043752545.1 Thermoleptolyngbya sp. | reverse complement strand
CCGTCTAGGCGGGCAAGATGCCCATCCCACAATTTATTTAATCCGCAATCCTTAGCGGGCGGCGATCGCCAAACTATCGGGCTGATGTAAGTTACCTGTGACCACCACATCGCGCTGATTGGCATCAAGATGGCGCACAATTTTGTAGATGGTTTCCACCTGGTCAGCCGCACCCATTTTGGCGGCTAATTCCGTTAGCGATACGGGGTGGCTAGTTTGCTTCAGCGTTGTGACCACCTGGCGCTGCAAATCTAGCACGCTGGCAGCGGCTTTTTTGCCCGCTTCCACACCGGGCTGATGGTAGGCGTTGACGTTCACCAACGAGGCGTAAAAGCTGACCGTGCGTTCATATAGCGCAATCAACGCCCCGACAATGCGCGGCGTCACCTTCGGCACGGTAACGGTAATCGAGGCGCGGTGGTTGTCATACAGCGCGGCGCGGGTACCCTGCAAGAGGCCGGAGAGGAAATCACCCGAGGTGGCTCCAGGTTCTACTTCAATTGAGGCACCCGTGCGGTCTTCGAGCACTTCAATGAAGGTAACAAAGAAGTTGGGCACGCCTTCGCGCAGCTGCTGCACATAGGCGTGCTGGTCGGTCGATCCTTTGTTGCCATAGACGGCGATGCCCTGATAGACCGTGTTGCCATCTAGGTCAGTTTGCTTGCCCAGCGATTCCATTACTAGCTGTTGTAGGTAGCGCGAAAACAGCAGCAGGCTGTCTTTGTAGGGCAAGACCACCATGTCTTTTTCGCCCTTGCCGTTGCCCGCACAGTACCAGGCCAAGGCCAGCAGCGCTGCCGGGTTAGTCTGCAATTCTGGCACGCGGGTGGCATCGTCCATCATCCGAGCGCCCGTCAGCATTTCCTGGATGTCGATGCCCTGAAGTGCGGCTGGCACCAAGCCGACCGCAGACAGCTCCGAGGTGCGCCCTCCCACCCAGTCAAACATCGGGAAGCAGGTGAGCCAGCGTTCTGACTGGGCATAGTGATCCATTTTGCTGCCCGCCATGGTGATGGCGATCGCATAATCGGCAAAATTTAGCCCCAGTTGCTCGTAGGCGTGCTTCACCTCCAACATGCCGTTGCGCGTTTCGGGTGTGCCCCCAGACTTGGTGGCAATTAGAACCAAGGTGCTCTTCAGGCGATCGTTGAGCCGGGTCAAAATCCGATCGAGACCTGCCGGGTCGGTGTTGTCAATAAAATGAATCGCCATCGGTGGAAAATCAGGCGAGAGCGCTTCTGCGACAAACTCGGGTCCGAGCGCCGAACCGCCAATCCCGACGGACAGTAGATCTGTAAATTTAGGCGCAGTTGGGGGATGAATTGTCCCGTCATGGATTTTTTTGACAAAATCTTCAATCTTGCTGATCGTTTCTATGATTTCCTGCTTCACGTCAGCCGTTGGAGCCAAGTCAGGATTACGCAGCCAGTAATGTCCTACCATCCGGTTTTCGTCAGGGTTGGCGATCGCCCCCCCTTCCAGTGCCGTCATATCCTGAAACGCCCGTTCAAACTTGGGTTTCAGCTGTTCCACGAACGCATCGTCAAATCGGATTCGGCTGATATCGACGTAAAGCCCTAGACCATCGTGGTAATAAAGCCAATCTTGATAGCGTTGCCAAAGTACGGTGACGTCCATAAAAGCTCTTCAACCTATCGCATTTCTCCAATCACAGTGTACCGACCAAAACTCCCAGAATTATGAGATCACTGCCCTCCAACTATAGAGATTTCCCAAAGAGTTTCCATGTGGCGGCTGCAGCAGATTGGGCTAGTGGTGTGCTCGCACTGATTCTGCCCGCAGAAAATCGACAAATTGCCGTGCCGATCGCCCCGATCGGCCATTGTGACGCGTGGCCCATTGCAGTGCCCGGTAATCCAAATCGTCTGGAGACAGAGTGAGGTTGGCTTGGGCGGCGAGGTGGTGCACAATCGCCAGGTAAGTTGCTTGGTCGGCGGGTTCAAAGGTGAGCGTGAGGCCAAAGCGATCGCTAAAGGACAGTTTTTCTTGGACGGTATCCCAATTGTGGATTTCGTCAGCATCACTAGGACGAGGGCGATCGGCCAAAAATTCTCGAATTAGGTGGCGGCGGTTGGAGGTGGCATAGACGACCACGTTGGGCGGGCGGGCGGTGAGGTTACCCTCTAGCACTACCTTGAGCG
>JAYUYI010000057.1:0-2163 GCA_043752545.1 Thermoleptolyngbya sp. | reverse complement strand
GCTCAAAGCTATGCTGACTTATTCAATCAGGTTGCTTAAACGTCCATTCAAGTCACGTTTTTAGTCACATGTTTTTAGTCACATTTCTAAGAGCCTTTGCCTGTGTCTCTCTTTTTCACCAAAAAATCTGACACCGAAAAATCTGACAAAGCGTCCCTATCGGAGCCAAGTGTTCGACCCGGCGGCTTGGGGCATGTTGTCCTAGCCGGCGGGTTGACCCTGATGGCCTTGGCCGTGATGGAACAGATATTTGACTTAGACGGCAAGTGGATTTTTGAGCCAACCTCTACTGAGGCTCTGGCACCCCTGGTGATGGACGGGGGTGATCCTTACATTCGCGCCTTGATGCGCACGATTTCCGCCAGTGAATCTAACGACCCGAAGCCATACTCGTTGCTGTATGGCGGAGAGCGGTTTCAAGACTTTAACGACCATCCCGATCGGTGCGTGCCGATTGTGGCGGGGCCTAATTTAGGGGATTGCACCACGGCGGCAGGGCGCTATCAGTTCATTACTACGACCTGGATCGAGCAAGCCCGTAAATATCATCCCCATCCGGTTGGCTTCTGGCTATGGCACGAGTATAGCTTTGCCCCAGAAGATCAAGATCAAGTGGTGTACTACTGGTTGAACGATTCGCAGGCTTGGGGCGAAGACCTGTCACAGCTGCTGCAAGATGGTGCGGTGTCAGATGTGCTCTACCTGCTCTCTCCAACTTGGACAAGTTTGGGGTATGGGATTGAATCCAACTCAATGTCGGCCAGTTTGCCACAAATTTATGAGCAGGTCTTGCAGGAGGAACTAGCCCAAACCGCTGACGTTCAGACTAGCGCCCCGAATGGTGAGGCTCAGAACCCTGGCACGCAAGCTAGCGGGTTCTGACGGTTGGCAGACTGGATCGGCAGCACATTTATTTAGGGCAGAAACTAGGGCAGGAACCGATCTAGAGCAGATTTTAGGGCTTCTAGTTCAGTTTCAATATTGCCTTCTTTGGCAGCGCGAGCCACACACTCATTGAGATGCTCGTCTAGAACCACGCGGGCAACTCGGTCGAGCGCGCCCCTAACGGCGGCGATCTGAACCAGGACATCGGGGCAGGGACGGCTTTCTTTGACCATGGTTTTGATGCCACGGATGTGCCCTTCAATTCTGGAGAGCCGATTGACTACTTGCCGCAGCGATTCTTCGCTGTGGACGTGGTGGTGAGGGGTCTCTGGATGAGGATGCGGGTGGGCAGCCTCGGGTGGGGCAGTGGTGAGATCTGAGGCAGGAGAAAGTTCTACGGTCATAGAAGGATGATCTCTGGGGAGGTAAAGAGGTGAAACTGGCGGGAACTTGGCAAGGGGAGATTTCCTCAATCTTAGCAAGCATTTTATGACGGCTTTAGACGTAAAGCCTTGGATGCTGAGCGATTTGGCAGTGGGCGCGGGTACCGTACGGTATTCCGACTCTGACAGTTTGGGAAGGCGATCGCTAAAATCAATTCAGTGAACTTCTGCATTCATGCGAGGTTGGGCGGGTTTTTGCCACAGTCTTGTAGTTTTCTCCAGAAGCAATCAAGTAGGTATGGGCCATGCAATTTGATGGGTTGATTCTTGAAATACGACGAACGATGGCGCGTGGATTTGCCGTGATGTTGGGGCTATGTCTGATGCTGGGAGCGTTGCCGAGTTTGCCCGCTTGGGCAGATCCGGCACTGGCAGCGGCTCCGGCTCCGGCAGCAGTGCAGGGAGGTAGCTTTGTCGCGGCAGCGGTAACCCAGGTGGGGCCTGCGGTGGTGCGGATTGACACGGAGCGCACCGTAACGCGCAACCCCGATCCAATGTTCAACGACCCCATGTTTCGCCGCTTTTTTGGTGAAGGTAGCCAGCAAACTCCCTATGAAGAGCGGCTGCGGGGGCAAGGTTCGGGGTTTATTTTTAACGCCGATGGCACTATTTTGACGAATGCTCATGTGGTCGATAATGCCGATCGGGTGACGGTGACGCTGAAGGACGGTCGGCGGTTTGAAGGAGAAGTGCGCGGTGTGGATGAAGTCACCGATCTAGCTGTGGTCAAGGTTAACAGTGGCGATCGCTTGCCCATCGCCCCGTTGGGTAACTCTGACCAGGTGCAGGTGGGAGATTGGGCGATCGCGGTAGGGAACCCGCTGGGGCTAGACAA
>JAYUYI010000056.1:0-12810 GCA_043752545.1 Thermoleptolyngbya sp. | reverse complement strand
GGAGCTGAAAACAAATCGACTTGCCACCGCCCGTAGGCATCACAATCAACGTATCTTGCTGCATCAACAGGCTGCCGATAATTTCGCCCTGCGGAGGTCGAAAATCGCTATAGCCCCAAATTTTTTGAAACGTCTCTCGAACCTGCTGCCATGCCGATGACTGGGTGAGATGCATTCCTAGATCCTAAGCGCCATCCTCAGAATTCCCAATCTGGCACCCTTCCAATCTGGCACTCCAATATAAACTGACCTGAATCAACAGAATTGCTGAGACTTTAGAGACATCAAGATTAAGGGGTGCAAGGTCTTGTAGAATGCAAGATTAGAATGCTCTGTAAAAAAAACAGACTATACATCCCTATTCAGGTTGAGATATCGAGGTTGCTCATGAGGTATCGCGCTTTAATCGTTGCATTCTTTGCTCTGTGCTTGGGTCTACTCACTGCTTGTAGTGATGCCCCTGCTGCCGACGTTGGTCCTTTGACCTACGACGAAATTCGAGGAACTGGACTAGCCAATGCTTGTCCCAAGTTAGAAGTTACCAGACGCGGTTCAATTCCAATGGACGCAGGTCAAACCTATACGCTTCTGGATCTCTGTCTAGAACCCACCAACTATGCTGTCAAAGGCGAACCTACCAATAAGCGTCAAGAAGCGGTATTCATTGCAGGTAAGCCGTTGACCCGCTACACCTCTACCCTTGATCAGGTGCGGGGCACAATCAAAGTAGGTGACGACCGCGCCCTGACCTTTGAAGAAGAAGAAGGATTTGATTTCCAAGCCATTACTGTGCTGTTGCCCGGTGGCGAAGAAGTCCCTTTTCTCTTCACCATTAAAGAATTAGTGGCTAGCACCCAGCCCGGAGTTGAGAGTATCAGCTCTTCTACCGATTTTGAGGGAGTGTTCAAGGTGCCATCCTACCGAACTTCTAATTTCTTAGATCCGAAGGGTCGTGGTTTAACGACAGGCTATGACAACGCCGTTGCTTTGCCCGCTCAAGCTGACAGTGATGAGCTACAACGGGAAAACAAAAAGGCATTCAAAACTGGTAAGGGCAGCATTTCCCTTCAAGTTGCTAAGGTCAACAGCGTTACCGGAGAGATCGCTGGTACTTTCATCAGCGAACAGCCTTCTGACACCGATATGGGGGGTAAAGAAGCTTTGGACGTCCAAATTCAAGGTCTTTTCTACGGTCGCGTTGAACCGACGACTTAATCTTGGTCAAGCGCTTCGGCTTAGCTCGATACAAACCTAATGTCAAACATTAAAGACTCTGAGGCATCAGTTAACTCGATGTCGCAGGGTCTTTAATGTTGAATAATTTCACGTCCAAGCCAGCTTTGCATCAGGTTCCAATAAAGATTTGCCACGTAATAAATCATTTTCCAGTTTCTGTGTCATTCTGACCTCTAGGCCAGAGGCTTGAATCAAAGTATTTGAAATTCTTATGGTATTTTTAATTACTTCAAGCTTTTCAAATCAGAAGATAGCTCAAAGGAGGTTAAGTGGAAATGCAGTTGTTCTATGTATCAACAAACCCGTACTTTAATAGAGCTTGCTGAATTCGCATACTTCTCTCTGTAAAGCCTCGCAATCGAGATGCCTACGTCCAGTGCAGCGCCATGTGAATCTTTTATCGCACTTAACTTTTTCTAGGAACCTAATCTGTTGAGGTACATGAGGCGTTGCTGCATCGCCCTATGCTCTTTTATGGCTCAATCGGCTCCATCAGTATTCCATCTACCTGAAAATCGTCATGTCTACCTCAGTCTCCAACGAGCTTAAAAGCGAAAGCTTGCAGTTATTGCGAGAATATTACAAGTCTCCTACGGCTGAAACCCGCAATCAATTGGTTCAACTCAATTTTGGGTTAGTCAGGAAAGAAGCTCACCATTGGGTGAATCAATGTACGGAAAGCTATGAAGATCTGCTCCAGGTTGGCAGTTTGGGGTTGATTCGAGCCATTGAGCGGTTTGATATGACTAAAGGTCATGCCTTTAGTTCGTTTGCCATTCCCTATATTCGGGGTGAAATCCAACATTACCTGCGCGACAAAGGCTCAGCGGTTCGGATCCCCCGCCGCTGGCAGGCCATTCAACATCAGGCAGCCACCATTACGCGAGAATTGCAAATGCTGCTGCTGCGGCAGCCAACCGATGCCGAAATTGCAGAGAAACTTGAGGTTTCGGTAGTAGAATGGCAAGAAATTAAGCTGGCCTATCGCAATCGATCGCCCCTCAGCCTAGATGCTCCAATGCGCGATGAAGATGAAGGGTCTACCCTCGGTGAACTGATTCCTGACTCACAGTACCGGAGTTTCCAGCTGGCTCAAGAAGACCAGATTCGCTTGCAGCAGGCGCTGGTACAGTTAGAAAAACGAACCCGTGAAGTCCTAGAAGCTGTGTTTCTGTATGACCTAACCCAGAAGGAAACCGCAGAGCGGTTGGGCATCAGCGCCGTAACGGTGTCTCGTCGGGTGAAGAAAGGGCTGAAGCTATTGAAGGAGTCTATGGTGGGGCTAGAGCCGGCACCGTCTAGTAGAGAGATTACCCCTTAGATTAGAAGCAGTTTACACCAACAGTTGCATCAAGATATTTGAAGTGGAGGGCGATCGCCCTCCACTTTTTTGTACTGTTTTTTTGTACTGTTTTTTTGTGCTGCTTTTTTATTTGGTTACCAATCGCAGCAGCTGCGGAGCGGTGACCTAAGCTGTTAACAACACCTAGAGCTGTAACTCAAGCTGTAACTCAATGAGTTTGACCTTGAGTTTGGTGTTCCATCGGTGCCCCGCTTTAGACTGTAGCTCCCCCACCCTATGGCTCCCCTTCCTAATTCAGACCTTGATGTGCGATTAATAGTGCCAGCGAATCACCCCGATTTACTGGCAGGGTTAGAGATGTGGTTGGGGTTAGGCTTACTCTCAGATTCTCAGGTGCGGCGGCTGTGTCAGGAAAACTTGGCCTGCCCGTTACCGCAGCCGGTGCCGAGGGGCAGTCAGCCCACAGCACATAACCAAGATTTTGCGGCGATCGCAGTTGATCGGCAGCTGCCAGTTACCGGAGGCAACAAGCTCCCTACTAGGCCGAGCGCCAAGACGCCTGCTGTGGCGCAGCCACGACCCTGGATCAGCCAAGCCGCCCAGTCTTTTGCTACAGAAATTGGGGTAATTTGGCTGCTGGCGCTAGGTGTCTTTTTAGTGGTAGTGTCGTCGGGCGTGCTAGCGGCTAGCCAGTGGCGCAACTTTTCAACGGTGGCGCAGTATGCCATTTTATTGGGTTACACGCTGGCCTTTTGGGGTGCTAGCGTGTGGGCCACTAGCCGACCTCAGCTGCGTCTGACGGCGCATATGCTCCAAATTGCAACCCTGCTGCTGATCCCGGTGAACGTTTGGATGATGGATGGGCTATATCTGTGGCGTAGCCCTGGCGGTGGTGGGGTGGGGGCGATCGCCACGGGTCTGCTCAGTATCCTGACTATTCGTCTCGTCCACACAGACGCTGAGGTGCCCTCGATCAATCGCCTGCGATCGCTAAATGTGGTGGCATTGAGCTGGCTGCACTGGGGCTGGAGCTGGGCTGGGGTGCCGCTGGGCGCTACCTATATAGGCACTGCGGGGACGATTGCCTGTTTGGTGTATCAATCGCTCGATACCGAGCGGCGATCGCCACACCAAACAGGTGATGCATCCAATCCGGTAGTTCTGTCGCCTAGCGCGATCGCGATTGGGGCAGCGGTGCTGCTGCTGGCGGGGCGCGCGGTTTTGATCGCTAGTGTGCCCCTTAGCCAATTGGGTTTAGCGTTCGGGCTATGGGGCTGGCTGCTGATCTGGCGATCGCGCGACAATTCTGACCGTTTGGGATGGAGTCAAGGGGGCTGGCTGCTGCTGATTCTGGGCTGGCTGGTCACTGTGAGCAGCACTCCGCCCTGGCAAGCGATCGCCATTAGTGGTCTGGCACTGTGGCTGTTGATAGACGCCCTATGGCGGCAGGGTCGAACGGTTGATTTAACCACTTTGTTGGTCATGGGGCTGCAAACATGCGGCTTAGCTTACTGGCTGATTCCGAGTGAACTCCGGCAGACGTTGGCAGAGCGGGCGACCCAGTTTACAGGGACGACGGCCATGCCTTATGCCCTCTTGGGGGTGGCCGTGTTTCCGTATGTATTGGGGATATTGGGGCTAGCAACGCTGTTTCGGCACAAACGGCGGCCTGCCTTGGCAAATCATGCCGAGTTACTAGCGCTGCTGTTGGGGATTGGTCTATCAGCCATCAGTCTGGAGAATCCAGTCGTGCGATCGCTGAATCTCTGCCTTTCGGCGCTTACCTTGCTCAGTCTGAGCCGTCGCCCCCATGCGCCCACGCCGCTGATCTACCTGACCCATGCAGCGGTGCTGTCGGCATTAATCTCGGGCATTGATGTCCTACTGCCCACGTTAGCAGCACAGCATTGGAATACCCTGTTTGTGGTCGGTACCGTAGCTGAATGGAGCCTGTGCAGTGGTTCTACCGATCGGCGCTGGCGGCAAAGCGCTTGGTATGGGGGTCTAGTGTTGGCGGGTTTGAGCTATTGGTTTACAGGGTTCAACAGCAGCAATCCCTGGACGTTGATATTGATATTGATTCCGATCGCGCTCACCTACCTGGCTAACCGTCCTGCGTTTGCCCAACCCTCGGTAACGATCGCCCTCTGTGGAGTTGCGTTGTTCTCCCTAACGCTGATGCTGCTGGACTTAGATGCACCTCGGCTTGTTTGTTTAGGGACTGCTGCGGGGCTGATGGGGCTAAATGTACACCCTCTAGCGACTCAAAATGCATCGAAAGGCTCGCGCGCTACGGCGGCGATCGCCATTGGCTTTGGTCTTGTATTTGGGTTTGATTTGGGGTGGCGCTTTGTCCTCGATCCGACTGTGGGGCTGTTTCTAAATTTATTAGCGCTAACGGCTGGCTGGCTGTGGCTGGGTTGGAACTGGTTGCGGCAGCACCCTCAACCCCTGCACCAGTCGTTTGCCACCGCTAGCAATGGCTGGGCGATCGCCCTGTCTAGCCTCAATTTATTTCTGCTCACCTTTTACATCAGCACCCTCTATACGATCTCTACCAGCAACCTACCCAACCCGCCAGAACCATTGCTCTGGGACTGGGCGCTAGCAATCATTGTCATGCTGGGGGCGATCGCCTTTCGAGTCAATCGCCAACCAACTCAGTTGGGGCATGTTGGTCTGGCTTGGACTCTAGAAATTTTGCTGCTGATGGGAGTGTTCTTGAGTATTCGCGAGGGTGTTACACAGTGGGTACCCGCACCTGATCTGGTGATGGGCTGGGCAGGCGCGATCGCCGCCGGGCTGGCTTTAGGCATGGTGCTAATCCCAGCGCCCCGTTTAGGCTGGATTGTCAAAGCTTGGTGGTTGGCGGCGGCACTCCTGCCTGGAGTGGTGGTGCTGCTGACTGCGTTTGAGGTGCACCTCCCCAGTCTCTTGCTCGCTGCTGCCTTTTATGCAGCCTTGGCCAAAGTTACAGGGCGCATCCGGCTTAGCTACCTAACCTTGGGGTTGCTGCTTTGGGGCGGATGGCAGTGGCTGTTAGTTCACAGCTGGCTCAGTCCATTTTGGCTAGGAGCGTTAGTGGGCGGCTCACTGCTCTGGGTGGCACAAATTGACCCGGCTCTACAAGCTAGTTCTGCTAGGCAGCAGCGGCACTGGCTCCGGAGTATGGCCACTGGTCTGGTTTGTTTAGCAGCCATCTACCAATCGGAGGTAGAGAGCAGCAGCCTGTCTCTAGTATTCAGCAGTTTGGCGTTTGTTCTGGGCTTCGGGTTTGCCCTCATTGGGGTGTTGTTCAAAGTACGTGGGTTCCTCTATGTGGGCACCGTAGCCTTTGGATTCCAGGTACTGCGCCAGGTCTGGCTGCTGATTAACAATTACTCATTTCTCTTGTGGGTCATCGGCATTCTGCTGGGTGCAGCGATCATCTGGAGTGCTGCTACGTTTGAATCACGCCGTAGCCAGTTTGGCAACGTGCTGAATCACTGGTTTACAGAACTTCAAGCGTGGGACTAACATGGATTAATTCCTTAACCAACCACCAGCAGCGGATTCTGTCCGCCAACAGGAGCAGGGAAGCAAAACTTTACCGCTAGCTCCCCGGGTGATGAGACGCCTAATTAGAAGACTAGGGTTCACGTTTCTGAGAGGAAAACTCGACTGGAGCCAGCCAACGCTTAAAAAACGTTACACATAGAAATGACCTGGGCTAACCTATATCCCGGATTAAAGAATGATCTCTTTGGAATCTTAATGGTTTTTGTTGTCCAGGATGCATTCATAAGCGGCATCTCCAGCTATCGTGTGGCTAAGATTTAGTCAAGCCCAGAAAAGCTGTTTTTCTAATAAAGCGTGACATGTCTTTTCATAAAGGTTACAATTGTTAATATAGAGCAACGATTGATTAATTTAGTAGACGAGCTATATCAAAAGGTAGTGATGCTCAAGGGTGTCACGATGTTATGAATTGGTATGACCGATTCGATTCGATTCACCTACAATACCCAAGCCATAAGGCTCACGAAGGCTCACGATGTCTTGATCAATGATTCAGCAAGAGGTTAAAGGAATCCTCTGCGATAGGAAGCTTCCCAGTTCTCTTGCTTTATGACGCTAATTCAGGAAGCTGTAAACAATCGTTAAAACCTTGCTCAAATTTCGACTTTTAGTTTAGATAGTACAATTGCTTCATTCCAGTACTGCTCCTCGATTCGACATCTAAATTGCCATGAAAACCGCTCAAGCCTCTACAGATTTGGTACGGACATACCTACGGGAAATTGGTCGGGTGCCGCTGTTAACCCACGAGCAAGAAATTCTTTATGGAAAGCAGGTACAGCGTCTAAGTGCCCTGTATGAATTGAGACAAGAAGCCGCCGACCAGTCTGGCCAGATGCCCAGTCAGGCGGAATGGGCAGACAAAGCCAGTTTATCTGTCTCAGCTTTGGAGCGAGCGATCGCTGAGGGCGAAGTGGCCAAGCGCCGCATGGTAGAAGCTAATTTGCGGTTAGTTGTATCAGTTGCCAAAAAATACATTAAGCGCAATGTAGATCTGCTGGATCTAATCCAAGAAGGCACCATTGGCATGCAGCGTGGGGTCGAAAAATTTGACCCCACCAAAGGCTACCGCTTTTCGACTTATGCCTATTGGTGGATTCGGCAAGCAATTACGCGAGCGATCGCCGAAAAAGGTCGCACTATTCGCCTACCGATTCACATTACCGAAAAGCTCAACAAAATTAAGAAAGCCCAGCGCCAGCTAGCCCAAGAGCATGGTCGCGCTGCCACTGTGGCCGAACTGGCTGCCGAGTTAGAAATGCACCCGAAGCAGGTACGGGAGTATTTGGAACGTGCTCGCCAGCCGCTTTCCCTCGATTTGCGAGTCGGAGACAACCAGGATACCGAACTGGGCGAGTTGTTAGAAGACACAGGGCCTTCTCCCGAAGACTTTGCGACCCAAGCGTCTCTCCGCAGCGAACTAGAAGAGTTGATGGCAGACCTAACTCCGCAGCAGCGTGAAGTGCTAGCTCTTCGCTTTGGCTTAGATGACGGCCGATCGCTGACTTTGGCAAAAATTGGCGATCGCCTCAACATTAGCCGAGAACGCGTCCGCCAAATTGAACGCGAAGCGCTGACCAAGCTGCGCAAACGCCGTGCCGATATTCGAGAGTACTTGGCTAGCTAGAGACGGCTCAACGTGATTTTGTGACATAAGTAAGTGGGGCGTGCAATGCACGCCCCACTTACTTTGTGCCAGGGTGAAATAAAAAGTGAAATGTAACGACTCAGTCTGCCCTCACCCTAAATTCCTCTCCCAAGTAGGGAGAGGGACTTTGAATTGGTTCGGTTCCCCTTCTCCCTCCTTGGGAGAAGGGGCTAGGGGATGAGGGCTGTTCATCGCCTGAGTAGTTACAGTGAAATTAAAAATAGATGAGACCCTAGTTACCCTTAGCCTCACGCAAGGCACCCATCGTCATGGCGGCGATCGCCTGATCGGTTGCCTTGGGCAAGTGGTAATATTTCCCGCCCGATTGTTTTGCCAGCTCCTTAGCAAACCCAGTCGAAACAAATTTATTCTCTGTATCAATCATCAATAACTGGATATTCTGTGCCCGGATTTTGGTGGCAATATCCAGCAACTCAGCTTTAATATCAGGCTTTTTGTCGTCCAAGATTGGCTCACCCAGCGATCGCGCCAGCGGAATATTGCCGCGCCCATCGGTGATCGCCACAATCACCACTTGACCAATATCACCAGACGCTCGGGCATTTACTCCCACCCGCACGGCCTGCGTGAGGCCGTGCGACAGGGGGGATCCTCCTCCACAGGCCATTCGCTCTAGGCGGCGGCGGGCAGAGGTAATCGAGCGAGTGGGGGGCAGCAGCACCTCAGCCTGTTCGCCGCGAAATGGAATCAGCGCCACCTGATCGCGGTTTTGATACGCTTCCGTCAGCAGCCGCAGTACGGCACCTTTGGCCGAGTTCATCCGGTTCAGTGCCATGGATCCAGATGCATCAACCACAAAGATAATTAGCGCTCCAGCCTTGCGCGCCAGACGTTTAATCCGCACGTCTGATTCTTCAATAAAAACGCGTTTTTTAGGAGCTAGGGTCATTCCTACTTCCTGCTCTCGACCCTGCTCATATCGCAGCCGTCGCCCCTTTTGGTACGGTGCCGCTGAGCGCAAGGTGGCATCTACTGCGATGCGGGTGACTTTCCCCTTGGGCAGCATCGGCTTAATGTAGCGGCCTCGGTCTTGAGACAAAATCATGCTACGAGCACCCGACTTGCCTTTACGGTTGGCCGTTTGGGCAAAGGCTAGCACTGCTGGATCAAGAATGACGCCCTCGGGGTCAAAGATAAATTCTTCGGGCAACTCGGGCGGTTGCTGCGGCTGATCCTCGTCCTCGTCCTCGTTCTCATCCTCGTCTTGGTTATCTGGCTCGTCTTGTTCTTGCTGATCTTGGGGCGGGGGTGGGGGCGGCGGCGGCGGCTGTTGCTCGTCGGGTGGAGTTTGCACTACAGTGGCTCGGGGCACAATGACCAGTTCCACTGCGCGCCGCAGGTCTTCGGCATTTACATCAGTGCGGCCTTCCAACGCCGCATGAGCTTTGGCTACCCGAACGGCAAAAATTTCTGCCCGGTGTCCTTGCACAGCACCGCGCACCGCCTCATTGACCAGATATTCCACCTGCGCCCGCGAAATGTGGACGTCCTTCAGCCATTCCCGCGCCAAAATAATTTGGGTGCGCAGGTTATCTAATTCTTCGGCATGCAGATCCAGAAATGCCTGGGGCGATCGCGCATAGTCGGTGGCTCGTTCTGCCGCTTCTACCCGTTCATCAAGGTCTAACAGGGCATCGGCGGAGAGGGCGATCGCGATCCGGTCGATCAAGTGACTGCGCAGCTCTCCCTCTTCTGGGTTATAGGTGGCAATCAGCAGCGGTTTACAGGGATGCTGGAAACTGATTCCCTCCCGCTCAATTTGGTTGCGCCCGTCGGAAATTGCCCCCAACAGCAAATTAGCAATTTGCTCGTCCAGCAAATTAATTTCATCCACATACAGCACCCCCCGATGCGACTCTGCCAACAGTCCGGGCTGAAACACAGTTTCCCCAGTGCGAATTGACTGCGCCACATCCACCGATCCAATTAGCCGATCTTCTGTGGCACCCAAAGGAATTTGAATGAAGGGGGCGGGGATGATGGCGGTGGGAATTAAGGAAAAATCTGGGGTGATGCCCTGCTCAGAATGCGATTTTAGCTCTGCAACTGCATCCGCTAACCTTTCTGCCGTCTCGTCATCCCACTCGGTTGGCTGCGTAGGATCACAGTTGCAGCAGGAACCCTGAACCACCTCAATGGGTGGCAGCAGGGCATGGATCGCCCGTGCCATGACCGATTTGGCCGTGCCCCGCCGTCCGGCAATCACGACGCCCCCTAGCCCTGGATCGATGGCGCAGAGCAGCAGCGCCATTTTAATGGCGTCTTGCCCCACAACAGCGGTGAGCGGAAAGTTGATGGTTTGAGCAGCAGAGAGGGCGGTAGACATGGTGAAACGTCAGGCATGGTCAGAATTTCAGCATAACAGGGATGGGGAGGAGCTGACACGAACGGGCGGGATGCATACGCGATACACGCTCCGCGCAGGCAAGCCAACGGCTGAATCCGCCCCTACGCGCGGTTGGGTTGGCCTTGAAAACTGGTTACATTAGTATGTCTTGCCCTGTGATCATGCGATCGCCCCCGACAATGCCATTGTGACGCCTACAATGCCGATTCAGCGCGCGCGGCAGTGCCCACCCAACAACTCTGGCACTGCCCACCCAACAACTCTGATATAGACCAAATACTAATGGACGCCCTCCACGCTGTTTCTGACTTTTTGAAATCAGGTGTTCCGAATATTGGTGCTCTAGCTATCGATGGGTTAGAGGGTACCCCAGTTTTGACGGAGGTACCCTCTCGGTTTGAACCAGCAGTACCCTATTGGTATGAAGGGCGATGCCCGCAGAGCGATCGCCTCCTGCGCCTGCCGCGTACACCGTTGGTAGAGGCGATCGCTCGTGGCTTAATGCAGCAGTTATCTGCTTCAGGCGGAGATGTCACCCCAGTTCGTGAGGGTAAAATGTATGGCGTGCTTTTGGTAGAGTTGCCCTCTGGAGAACAGCGGGTGCTGAAGGCATTCTCGGGATTGCTGGGTGGCCAAAGCGAGGTAGCCGGCTGGGTGCCGCCATTGCCAGGGCGGGGGCAAGTCGCGCTAACAGAAGCTCAGACGTTGGAGCAACTGGCAAGCTTGAAACAGCAGCTAATTGCGCTAAGCCAGCGGCCAGAACGGCAACACTACAACATGCTGCTGCAAACCTGCAAAGCACAGTTAAAAGAACTGGGCGATCGCCATCGCGACCGTCAACAACAACGTCAGCAACAACGCCAATTACTCCATGACACACTCCAAGGTGACGCCTTAACACTAGCGCTAGAACCACTGAATCAGCAAAGCCAACACGATGGCATGGAGCGTCGTCGGTTAAAGCAACAGCAGAATGAGCAACTACAGCCACTAGCTCAGCAAGTAGAGCAGATTGATACTACCATTGCCACCTTGAAGCAACAGCGCAAAGATCGATCGCGGCAGCTCCAAGCGCAACTGCACGATGCCTATTGGATGACTAACTTTTTGGGAGAATCGCGATCGCTTCAGCACATCGTCATGGGTGGCTCAATGCCCACTGGAACCGGAGACTGCTGCGCCCCCAAACTGCTGCACTATGCCGCTACGCATCACCTGACACCGCTGGCCATGGCCGAGTTTTGGTGGGGTGCAGATTCGACCAATCAAGCTAAGGTGCAGGGAAAATTCTACGGGGCGTGTGGCGATCGCTGTCAGCCATTGATGGGGTTTTTGCTGTCGGGTTTAGCGTCAAGTACTGCCTCCCAGCCAGCACTAAGCATTCTCTACGAAGATGACTGGCTGATCGCTGTTGATAAACCAGCCGGATTGCTCTCGGTTCCCGGCAGATCCCATCACACTCAAGACAGTGTTCTCAGTCGCCTCCAGGGGCTGCATCGTCAAAATCATAGCCAAAATCATAGCCAAAATCAGCTCACAGCCGTGCATCGGCTCGATCAAGACACGTCTGGTATTTTGCTACTGGCGCGCCACCCGGAGGCTCATCGGGCGCTCAGTTTGCAATTTCAGCAGCGCCAAGTCCATAAGGTGTATGAGGCAATTTTGGCAGGTGCGATCGCCACAGCCGAGGGGGTGATTGATTTGCCGCTTTGGGGCGACCCGCAGCGATCGCCCTACCAGCAAGTCGATTGGCAGCGGGGTAAACCCAGCACGACCCAGTTTCGGCGGATTGGCAGCGTGGGACGCTATACCCGCCTAGAGTTCATCCCGCTCACCGGGCGCACCCATCAACTGCGGGTACATGCCGCCGATGCGCAAGGGCTGGGGGTGCCGATTGTGGGCGATCGCCTCTATGGAGCGGTCACAGCAGACCCCGCAGTGGGCACCGCACCGGAGGGCGATCGGCTGTACCTCCACGCCCGAGACCTCACGATTCAACATCCGCAGTCTCAGCAGCCGCTGCATCTACAGAGCCAAACGCCTTTTTAAGCTGGGGACATGACCGATTTAGAGAGGAGATGGCATGCTATGTCTTCACCGATGGCGGATGGCTTCGACCAGCCGATCGATTTCTGATTCTAGGGTGAAATAGTGCACACAGGCGCGAATGCAGTCAGGATCGAGAATGGTGCGGAGCAAAAAGCCCTGTTTTTCGAGGGTTTGGGCTAGCTGGTTGTGATTGCCTTGCTGCATCCGAAAAGAAACTAGACCCGCGTCTGGGGGAGCCGTGCGCAGGCAAGTAAGGTGAGGATTTTCGCTGAGCCGCTGCCACAGATATTGGCTGAGCGTGCAGATGCGCTGGTAGCGATCGCCCACTGTTCCCCAATGCTGGTGGGTGGCGATCGCTGCTCGCAGCGCTCCAAATAGCGTAAAGTCCGACGTGGCTACCTCGTAGCGCCGCCCGTCGGGTAGCCAGCCCGTCGGATGTCCGTGCTGATTTTTGGTGACACTGCGCCAGCCGACAAAAACCGGACTGAGCTGTGCCATGGCCTCAGGTCGGATATACAACCCGCCTAAACCCGCCGCTCCACAGAGCCACTTGTGCCCCGTAAACGCATAGAAGTCTACATCGAGTTCCGCTAAATTTAGCGGCAACACCCCCACCGACTGGGCGGCATCGACCATCACCCACACCAG
>JAYUYI010000055.1:0-2168 GCA_043752545.1 Thermoleptolyngbya sp. | reverse complement strand
CAATGTACCGTGCCTGCCGGGATGTGGCTCAGTTGCGCCAGCAGGTAGCCGATCAGTTTGGGCAAGCTACAGACGACGGCAAATACTGGCTACCGATTGTGTTGACTGCCAAAGGCCCGCTCTATGCAGAAGCGATCGCCCCCCAGCCAGAATCGGCTCCCCTGGGTTCCCGCTTTCTTCAGCCGCTCCATCTCAGCGATCGCCAACGTCAGCCGCTTTACCGGTTGGGCATGCAACTGCTGACCCTGCTGCACGCACCGCCAGCGGTATATCTGTTGCAGTTTGGCTTAAAGGGCGATCGCGTTTGGTTTGATCGACTGTTGCCCTTTCCAGCCGAGGCGGCGATCGCCAGCCTTGGCATCCAAACTCCCAACCTCTACGCCTGCCATTGGCAATGTGTGACAGGTCAGCCGATTCTTGACCTCAGAATCCCAGGCATGATGATCCAAACTATCTCACCAGTGGCATAGGAACTTTTTCTAAAATTTAGCTGTGAATGCTCTAGGCTAAAACAATCACGTTAGGGTTCTTGCACCATGTCTGAGCAACACACTGCAACCTATCAGCCTCCGGTAGCCAAGCTGTTGACCCTGGGGGAATGCAAGCTGACAAAAACTGAGGATTGGCGGGACTATCGTCAAGACCTTGGGCTAACGGCAGCGGATATTCCTGAGTTAATTCGCATGATGACCGATGCGAAACTCTGGCAGAGCGAGGAGGGGCAGGACGCGTGGAGTGTGATTCACGCATGGCGAGCCTTGGGGCAATTAAAGGCGGTAGAGGCGATCGCGCCACTTTTGTCCCAATGGGATCGATATGAAGATGACGATTGGCTGGTTTGTGAAGCCCCGTCAGTGTTTCAGGTAATGGGGATTGATGCTTTGCCAGCCTTAGCCAGCGCGATGGCGGATCAATCGCTCAATGAATGGGCGCGATCTGCCCCCACTGAGGGATTGGTCAACATCGCAGAACAGGAACCAGAGCATCGAGCTGCCTGTCTTGATGTGCTGATGCGGCAGATGGAAGCCTACAATGACAATCCGGAGCTATTGAACGGGATGTTAGTGGCGGCATTGCTAGACCTGAATGCGGTTGAGGCGGTTGATCTAATTGAGCAAGCGTATGTCGCTAAAAAGGTTGACGACTCGGTACCGGGCACTTGGGCTACTGTCCAGATAGAATTGGGGCTTAAATCAGAGTCTGATTTTTCGCCCGCCGATTTGCGGCCTCAGTTCTTTCCAGACCTGTCATCGGCTCTACCGATGGCTGCTGCCTCTGGGGTTAGTGCAGGTTTTGGCAAAATGCTGCAGCAACCCGACCTGAAATCACTGCAAGGGTTTGCTAAAGGAGGCTCTAAGGCTGCCAAAGGTAATAAGAAAAAGAAGAAAAAATAGGGCGATCGCAATTTGATTGGCGATCGCCTGTATGCACCTATACCTGTATGTACCTATATGTGTCAGGCACGGATAGGGATGAAGCATTTGAACCAACATCCCAACCCCCGTTCCCACATTCTGATACAAATGCCTCATTCCTACGGGATGTAACCCCACCTCACCAGATTTGTAGAGGGGGCGATCGCCTGTATGCACCTATATGTGTCAGGCACGGGTAGGGGTGAAGCATTTGTACCAACATCCCGACCCCGTTCCCACATTCTGATACAAATGCTTCATCCCTACAGGATGTATCAACCTATAATCAACGAACTCCTTGTAGATGCCTACAAATTTGCCGCTGCTTTAATTGCCTTACAGATATTAACCCAGGCTTGATCTTGAGCTGCTGTGTCAAGGCTAGCTAATGGCTGACTGGGAGAATGAGCAGCTTGGTATTTCTCGATTTCGGTTTCTTTATACGAGCTGTAGCTAATCGGTATCCAGATAATTTTTAGCCCTTCAGACTCTGCCGCTGCTAAGAGGGGAGGCAGCTCTTTTTCTGCAATAAAGTCTGATGCTAAAAAGTTTGGGCTGACCAGGAGAACTGCAATATTAGCGGCAGCTAAAGCCGTTTCAATTTCATTGCGCCATTCTGCACCTGCTCCAATTCTCGTGTCATCCCAAGAGTTAATTGTTTGGTTACGGATGAATGGCTTTAAATGGGTTTTCAGATCTGCAAGCCATGCTGCATCTTTGTGGCTGTAGCTAACAAACACTTGATTTCTAGTC
>JAYUYI010000054.1:0-2169 GCA_043752545.1 Thermoleptolyngbya sp. | reverse complement strand
GCAGCACTCCCTGTGCCACCAAATGTAAGCGCCAGCGAAGCGGCAGCAAGGTGGCCTGCGTCAAAAATACTAGCGTCCAGGCAAATACCCCCGGAAATGCCACTCCCCGCAGCGTTGACCACACTTGCTCAACTAACGTAATCGACCAGGAACACCCTAAAAAAATCAGCGCCGGATACTGCTTGCCAATCGGTCTGTCGTACAGCAATCGACACAGCAGCAGCCCCACTATGACCACTCCCGCCATCGTAAACCAGCCCGGTTTCACGGCACTAGGATTGGCGATCGCCAGCATCAACCGCAGCAGAATAAAGGTGAAATAGGCACAAATTGCAATGTCTAATACCAGCCTCAGCCGTCGCCGCATAAATGTATGCCGCCACGTCTGGTAATCTTCAGCTTCGAACGGAAGAAACGCCTGACTCAGGCGCTGACGCAGTTGATTAAAACGACTGTCGCGACCATGTAGGGAAGAGGTTTGCACTGATTTTGTGGGAAAGAGAGAAAACGTAAACCGAACAGCAGATGCACCCAGACTTGGAACTAAACTACCCTCTCGCCAAAAATATCAGACCAAAAAATAGTAGGCCAAAAAATATCAGACCAAAAATATTAGGTTCTCTACAATCTGCGAAGCTCTACCCCCAAGAACTACTCTTCGATGGATTTCAGTCGCAGCGATCGCTGTAGTTCTGCTAATTCATCCCGGTGCGCTGTGACGATCACGAGCTGTTGGGGTGAATTCTCTGTACTCGGCAGCGGTTCTACTTGCAGCGATACCTGCTCTGGTCGAGCCGACTTGACCCAATAAAAATAGCCAGCCGCAGGAGCCAGTAGCGCTAAGGCTGGAAATATCTGGGCTTGGTTAGGAAACAGCAGAGACAACACCAAGGCCAAACACAGAAATGCCACCGCTGCAAGTAGGGTCAAAAACCCAGCCAGCCACCAGCTAGGTCGAACTAAGCCTTCAAACACGACCGTATTGCTGGCGGCATCTACCTTAGCAATCCGATAAGCCCGCTGCGTAAAATATTGCTGCAATTGTTCCAACAAAGACGTTTCGGGTTGGTCGCTGACTAGCTTGGCCACCTCAATTCGGTCTTTGGTGGAGGCTCGAATAAAGAAAAATAGTCCTATAGACAGGAGCACAGTCAGCAGCACAGTAGACGAGAGCACAGGAGCTTGCATACATTCAGTGAGGGAGGAGCATTGGAGGAGCGTTAGAAGAACACTATTTGCAGAGCATTACTTACAGGAGCACTAACACCGGAGTAACTCGGATGATTTGGTGATCTACCCAATACTTTACCGCTTGGGGAGAGCACGAACTCTATCTGAATTGAGCCCTCGTTGAGCCCTCGTTGAGCATCCATTGAGCATCCATTGAACACTCGGCTCAGACTAGCCTCTACTCCAGACCTAGTGACATAGCGATAGGATAAGTCTAGTGTTTGCGAATTGTTTTAGACTCCAGAAATGTCCTCATCAACCAGTCCTGCGTCGTTGCCAGCTTCATTGGAGCGCGTTGTCCAGCGATTTCAACGGGTAAGCGATCCCAGGCAAAAATATGAGCTGCTGCTCTGGTTTGCCAAACGGATGAAAGCATTCCCCGAAGCCGAGAAACTTGCCGAATACAAGGTTCCTGGCTGTGCGTCCCAGGTGTATGTGGTGGCCAGCCTGCAAGCTGGCAAGCTGCTATATGAGGGAGATTCGGATTCTCAATTGACGAAAGGATTGCTAGCCGCTTTAGTCGAAGGGCTGAACGGGTTAACTCCTGTAGATGTGATCCAGCTGCAACCCGATTTTATTCAGGCCACTGGCCTAGAAGTGAGCCTGACGCCTTCTCGCACCAATGGGTTTCGCAATATGTTTCAAACCATGCAGCGACGGGCGATCGCCTTGATCGACGAAGCCACCTAAGCTTAAATTTGCTCTGCATCCAGACCTGGTGCATAGCCGAGACGAATTTTTGGCGATCGCCCAAGCGGTAAATGTGCCAATGCTAGCGATCGCCGCCGCCAACGCCCCTCCCAAATCCAAAGCCGAAATGGAGGCTCTAGGAACCATTGCCGGGGTGCAAACCCAAACCCTGCCAGGGACTCTGGGTCTGCACGAGGGATTTGCCCCCCCAGTAGCAGACGCAATTTTGCCCTGCTTACAGCACACCTA
>JAYUYI010000053.1:0-5611 GCA_043752545.1 Thermoleptolyngbya sp. | reverse complement strand
CTACCCAGCCAAACACCTGACCCACGCGGCTAGCAAAGGCCAGACCTTGGTAGGGTTTACCCGTAATTTTCCAGACAATCGCTTTGAGGACGTTGCCCCCATCCAGCGGCAGGCCGGGGATTAAGTTGAAGGCACCCAACGCTAGGTTGACATAGGTGAGGAGTGCAATGACAGCAGCCAATGGCCCGGTAATGCCGCTGAAATAGCCGATTGCATTTAACAGGCCAAACAAGAAGAAGCTCACCATGGGGCCGGCGATCGCCACCCGAAACGCTTCACCCGGCGTTTTTGACTCTTCGCCCAGGCTAGCTAGCCCGCCAAAAATAAACAGAGTAATCGACTTAACCTCAGTGCCTTGGCGAATCGCTACCCAGCTATGACCCAGCTCGTGAGCTAAGACTGACGCAAACAGCAGCAGCGCCATCATTAAGCCTAATAACCAGGCGATCGCGCCCAGTTGCGGAAACTGATAGCTTAGCCAGCTACCGTTGTTCCAGGTCACCAGCGCTAGGACTAAGAACCAGGACGGGTTGATATAAAACGGGATCCCAAATAGGTTTCCCACACGTAGGTTGTTGTTCATACACTCTACCCTCAGAGGATATTGGAAACGGATCGTAGCAAGCTGACTTTCTGGGCGCGATTTACCCGAACTATCAACTCGTTTATGACAATCTTTTAGACTAATTCACGTAAACTAATTTACGAGCGAGGCGATCGCTGCAGTGGTTTAGGATATGCGCTGATTTTCCCCTGCTCTGAAGCACTTGTCGCGTTGTTTCATAAATGTTTCTATAGCGATACGCTGATCGTAACGGAAAGTTAACACTGCTGGTCTCTGCCGCTTGAGGTAATATCCGCTCTTGCATCAGTCGGCAATCTTCCAATCGCCCCGTTGCTTCTACCTCCCAAACCCTCGAATAGGATGCAGAGGCGACCCCCCGCCTGTTAGGCTATCGATACTAGCTCTCGAATTTCAGTGGCGATCGCCTTGGTTCAACCCGTGACCACAATCTTGTTTGACTTTGACGGCACTATTGCCGATTCATTTGACGCAGTCTTGCAGATTACCAACCGCCTTGCCCAAGAATTTGGCTATGAGCCTGCGGGTCCTGAGGACGTAGAGCGCTTACAAAATCTTAGTTCTAGAGAAATTCTCAAACAGTCGAAAATTCCGATGCTGAAACTGCCGCTGCTGTTGCGGCGGCTCAAAACAGAGATGCATCGAGAAATTGAGCATCTTCAGCCCATTGCTGGCATGTACGATGCCCTAACCCAGCTTCAGCAACAGGGCTATCGCCTCGGGATTGTCACATCCAATACCCAAGACAACGTTTCAGTGTTTCTCAACAAGCATGATATGTCGTCATTATTTGAGTATGTCCAATCAGGCGTAGCGCTGTTTGGCAAAGGTCGCAGCATTCGCCGAGTGCTGCGGCAGCATCAGCTAGCTCCCAATCGGGTGATTTATGTAGGGGATGAGACCCGTGACATCGAGGCGGCAAAAGCCATCTCCATTAAAGTGATCGCTGTAGGTTGGGGGTTTAACTCTAGCCGCGCCCTAGCAGAACAACACCCCGATGCTCTAGTGCGCGCCCCCCATGAGCTGGTAGAGGCGATCGCCAACCTGCATCCAGCCCTAAACTAGGTGTGAAAGGGTTCCTGACCCTGCCCCAAACCCTTTCACCCAGGCGGTCTATTGACCACTACTGACGTCATCACTCAAATTAAACAAAAACGGAACGCCGCCCCCTTCCTTGCCCATGACCAATACCTTTGGCATTTGAGCACCGCCTTCACGCCATGCTTCGATCGCCTCTTTTTGCAGAACGAGCTGGCCGCCGGCGGCTTTTAGAGTTTCTGCCAATAGGCGTTGCGCTTCGGCTCGGCCTTGGGCACGGTTAATATCAGCTTGGGCTTCTTGCTGGGCTTCTTGAGCCACGTAAACCGCTCGCTGTGCCTTCTGCTCAGCGATTTGCTTTTCTTCAACTGCTCTGGCAAACTCTGTAGAAAACTTCAAGTCCACCACGCTGGTATCTAACACCAAGACCCCATATTTTTCGAGGCGAGCGCTCAACGCATCATCAAAATCTTGTTTCAAAGCTGTGCGCATGGTGATCGACTCTTCTGCTGTGCGCCGTGCCGCTGCAACCTTAAACGACTCCTGTGTCTGGGGTGCAATTACCTTGGACACCAAATTTTGTAGCGAACCCTGCCGTCGTCGAATTTCTACCACCTGTACTGGATCGAGGCGAAAGTTAATCGCAAAACTAGCTGAGAGATACTGTAAATCCTTCGTGGAGCTTTGTGCGGGCACCTCAAACTTCTGCACCGTCACGTCGTAGACATCCATTTTAGAAACAAATGGCGGCTTGAAGTGAATGCCCTCCAACAGCACCCCATCTTTAGCTTTTCCCAATACACTCAACACGCCCGCCTCGCCAGGATTAATGATGACAAAGGAATTGAGCGCCAAAATTAACAGCCCAATGATAGCCAGTAGCAAATAAGGGGATACAAGATTGGGAGAATTGAGAGATTTCATTGAGTGAGAGGAAAAAGTGCTGAAACAACGGGAGGGGCTTGATGTCAGCCCTGCCCGACTGGGACTGGAAGGCCGAGCAGATGGTTTGATCTGCTCGATTCCCTCTCTATCATGACATCCAGCATGACATCCAGGCTCCTAAAACGCTTCTGACTCATCCGTTAGCGTTTCAATTAACAAATCCATCTGCTGCTGCTGCTGCGCCAGAAAAGCTTCACATTGGCGCAGATGTTCAACTGCACTGGCAAATTCGCTGAATACTTCTGCCAAGTCTAGATGGCCTGATTCAATCTGGTTAATCATCTGTTCTACCTGGATCACGGTGGTTTCGTAGCTCCAATCTGGATCGAAATTAGGGCTAGAGCTGGAGTCGGAAATCAGAGAAGATTTGCTCATATTCAATCTGGTAAATCTGGGTTAAATCTGGCATCAGCGTCAAGCCTGGAAGGCTCAAGCACCTCTAACACTTGAACGCGCACTTGCCCGTGGGCTAGCTGCAGAGTGAGCGTTTGAGTTGGGGTAATGTGGGCGATCGCCCTCACAATGGCTCCATCGTCTTGCCTGACAACGGCATAGCCTCGCTGCAAGACGGCCTGGGGATCAAGGGTCTGAAGCTTTTGCTGCAACAGGTCGCAGTGCTGAACTTCGTGCTGGACGCGCTGTTGAACGCTGCGGATCAGCCGTTGCCGTGTCCAGGCCAGAGCCTGAGCTTTCTGCCGCAGCTGCTGATCAAGGTGGAGCCGCTGTAGGCGATCGCGCAGCCGATCAGTTTGGGACTTAGCCATGCCCACGCAGGCGCGAACCGCTCGATTCAGTGCTGCAATCCGCTCCTGATGCTCTAGGTATAGATCGGCCAGTTGAGGGACGGCTTGTTCTGCGGCGGCTGTGGGGGTGTGGGCGCACACATCGGCGGCCAAGTCGGATAGCGATTCATCGCGCTGATGCCCAATCCCCGCCACTACCGGAATTGAACAGGTGGCGATCGCCCTCACCACCCGTTCGTCATTAAAACAGGCCATGTCTTCAACCGCGCCACCCCCACGCGACACAATCACTACATCGGCCCGACCGTCACCCTCCACCCGCTGAATCGCCTGCACAATCGACATCGGAGCTTGATCTCCCTGCACCAGCGCCGGCGACAGCAACACCCGCAGACCGGGATAGCGCCGCCTCAGCGTCCGTTGAATATCGCCCCAAGCGGCGGCTTGCCGGGACGTGACCACGGCGACCGTTTGGGGATGGGTTGGTAGCTGGCGCTTACGAGTGGACTCAAACAGTCCTTCAGCCTCTAGCCGCTGCCGCAACTGGCGGTAGCGCAGCGCCCGTAGCCCCTCGCCTGCTGGCAGTGCCTGCCACACCATCAGCTGATAGCTACCCCGCTGCGGATGCAAATTAATCCGGCCTAGCAGAATTAGCTGCTCTCCCGCTTCGGGCTGCACGGCCAGTTTAGCCAGCTGGCTATTCCACACGACACAGTTGATAGCGGCTTCAGCGTCGGGATCTTGGAGTGTAAAAAATAGGCCACTGCGGTGTCGATTGGCGCTAGATACTTCCCCCGTCACCCACACTTGCTGCAGCTGCGGATCGTCCTCTAAAACGGCCTGAATGTAAGTTGTCAGCCCCGACACCGAAAGCGCTGTATCGGGAAACAGTAAGCTGGGTAGATTAGAAGCCATAACAACGCAGGAATGAACAAAGCAGAAATGAACAAAGCAGATCAGGGCTTATGGGCTTGATTGAATCTGTGCCCCGGCAGGAAATCAGTAGAATGTAGACAAAACGAGGTAGACAACCGACTATACTATAATTTGTTTACTTTGTAGTACGCCTGTATCTAACTTAGCTCTAAATCTAGTACAATTTAGATTGGGCGTACGCCTTGTAGGAAGCGTACGTTTGCGCTGAGGATGCCTGGACTGAGATTGGGACAGAAAAACCTGTTTTAGACAAATGGATCAGCTGTCGAGCTACATTTCATAGTGAGTGACTTGATCTAAATGGATCTTCCAGATCTTGCTATAGATCCTTCACCAGTGGATCTTTAACTAAGAGGATGTTTGCGCAGGATTATCCATCCCCTCCCGGAGCGCAGAATAGTCCTCTCGTATTCACTTCCTTTCACCAATTTTTGCATCTCCTCCCGAAGTTTTGTTTTGAGGCGCTAATGGCTAAAGCTACTGAAAGTTCCGAGAAAGAGAAAGCCCTAAATTTGGTGATGACCCACATCGACCGGACGTTTGGCAAGGGCACCATCATGCGGCTGGGCGATTCTAACCGGATGAAGGTTGAAACGTTTCCGACCGGAGCCTTGACCTTAGATCTGGCGCTGGGTGGTGGTTTGCCAAAAGGGCGCGTGATTGAGATCTATGGGCCAGAGAGTTCTGGTAAAACTACGCTGGCACTGCATGCGATCGCCGAAGTGCAAAAGGCAGGTGGTATTGCCGCTTTTGTCGATGCTGAACATGCGCTAGACCCCGCTTATTCGGCTGCACTGGGTGTAGATATCGAAAACTTGCTGGTGTCTCAGCCCGATACTGGGGAAGCGGGGCTTGAGATCGTGGATCAGCTGGTGCGATCGACCGCCATTGATATTGTAGTGGTTGACTCTGTTGCGGCTCTGGTGCCACGCGCCGAGATTGAAGGCGATATGGGCGACATCCACGTCGGTTTGCAGGCGCGACTGATGAGCCAAGCCCTGCGAAAAATTACCGGAAACATCGGCAAAACCGGCTGTAGCGTCATTTTCCTGAACCAGCTGCGCCAAAAAATCGGTGTCTCTTACGGTAACCCCGAAACCACCACAGGCGGTAACGCACTTAAGTTTTATGCCTCAGTGCGGCTCGATATTCGGCGGATTCAAACCCTCAAAAAGGGCACCGAAGAATACGGTATCCGCGCCAAAGTCAAGGTTGCCAAAAATAAAGTGGCTCCACCGTTCCGGATTGCCGAATTTGATGTCATTTTTGGCAAGGGGATTTCGTCTCTGGGCTGTCTGATGGACATGGCCGAAGAAACTGGGGTCGTGGTTCGTAAAGGTGCCTGGTATAGCTACAACGGCGAAAA
>JAYUYI010000052.1:0-2170 GCA_043752545.1 Thermoleptolyngbya sp. | reverse complement strand
TTTTGAGTTCCTAAGAGAAGAGCTGAGTTCTACAAGTCCGCAAACGAAACGGTTCAAAACTCATGCCCTTACCGCACTAGGCAAATTTCAATACCGGTCGGAGGTTGGTAGCGACAGCAGCTATCGAGACATTCCTGTTCTCAAAACCGTAATCAAACATAGCACTCGTGTCCGCGAAGAGTGCAGCAAATGGAATCGCCATAAACATAGAGTTGTCTCGATCGACAAGAAATGGCCCAAAGTTATAGAAGGTCAAACGGCTCTGACTACAGTACGAAACCAAGTTGTCGAGGAACTACGAGCACTCTGTAGACCGAAATATTCATCTAATTGGCACTTACGAAGCGGTAACGCGATTACATCTAGCCTACGTGACTATTTGGCATGGAGCACGATGACAGATATGCCCGCCAGACGGCAAGAGGAAGCCCGAAGCTGGAGAATTTCACTTGATTGCCCTGTGGAACGCCCTGCAGGAATTCCTGAACACGGATTTTATCATCCCCTTCCCCCTGATCAAGTCCGAG
This sequence comes from Thermoleptolyngbya sp., assembly GCA_043752545.1. Lineage (GTDB taxonomy): Bacteria > Cyanobacteriota > Cyanobacteriia > Elainellales > Elainellaceae > CASBQJ01. The sequence continues at coordinate 1,643 of JAYUYI010000052.1, read as the reverse complement.
AACAAGACGATGAAAATCGTATTGACGACAACTATCTGTATAAAACCTATACCCGAGAAGGAAAGGTTTACCCTGAAGGGATTTGGGTGCTCGATATTCAGCATTACAAAACGATGAAGCGGTATGGTCCGCAGTCAATTGTGATTAAAAATCGTCGGTTTGCCGATGGAAATTGCCTTTATGACTATCTTGAACGCTACTTATATGGGTGGTGGCTACCAGATCCGGAGGGAGATCTTCTAATTTACAGTTGGTATGATCCTGCGCTCATAGGGCCCCGGGGGCAATGGGTCACTTCAGGACGAGCAGCGTTCCAGCCCCAAAAATTCCCTTGCGTCATTCCGCAGAATAGCTCAGACGATTGGTCCTGGGGGTATTTCTTCGTTATGCCGCAAACTGGAAAGCATTACGAGGATAGTGGATTTAAAGACTTTTTCAGTAAAACCGCCCACAAGGTTGTTGGTCAACGAATTACCCCTCACATTCTTCGGGACATGTGGGCGACCTGGGCTTACCAAGTCGGGCTCACTGATGCACAGCGAAACTCTTTAGCGTATGCCATGGGCATGGATATTAAAACGCTAGAGGATATTTATGAGCACTGCTCTCCGGATGAGAAACGCCGCCCGATCGAAGAAGTTATTGATCGAGTTCTTTTTGGCGACTTAGAAACAGAGTACCAACACTCAACCTACTATCTAAAAAAACTGGCCGAAGAACTCTCGAAATTACCCGAGACAGAGCGTTTGCATTATCTACACCTTTTAGCCGCTAAATAGTTTGGGTGAACCTTGATGGAAAGACAGCCTCAGCACTTACTTGATGTCTATGATCTTTACCTAGATCATTTGAAAGCGACATATTCAGAAAAAAGGGCAGCCAATTTCACCCGAGAAATTTGGTGCACATTTACAAGCAACCTGCTCATTGGATTAGGTTATCCGCATCTGCCTAGTGGCTCCAAATTAACACAAGTCGAAATTCAGGATGCCCAAAAATTCATGAGAGGGAAGGGGCTAGGCACGCTTCTCAATGCACGTTCCGCTCAACAGCGTGGGGCTCAGCGGGTCGAGCGATCCCAGAAAATGCGGGAAAATTATCAGCGCAGTCTCGACAAGTTTTTGACCTGGTGTGGACAACAATCTTGGTGGCCCGGAAAGCCCCTTTTTCAATATCATCCAAGCTCACGAGAGTTTTGCTGCCCCGACCTTCAAAGTGAACAGGGTCGAAAGGCTCAGAAAAAGTTAACGCGTCGTCGGGGCCTACGTCTCGCCTACAGCTTGCAACCTCAAAAAATTTCTCCCGATTTGCAAACAGAATTGAATGAGCTCTATCAGTTCTGGACAAAGCCTCAACATGCTCAACGGCTTGGCAAACCCCTTAAAAATTCTTGCGCTGATAACTATCGGTCTCAAATTCTCCTGTTTCTAGGATGGTTTCATCACTATGAGAAGGTGCCGCTCGATCAACTCAATCTTAATCGGCTAATTCCAAAGATTCTGAAGCAAGATTTGAAAGGATTAACAGCGGGAGAGCAAAAAAAACTATGGACTCAGTCTCGACAACAGGTCGAGGCGTGGCTCAGTCGTCATCTCACATTTCTACGAGAATTGATGCAATCGACTAGCCCCAGAACCAGGCGA
>JAYUYI010000051.1:0-5615 GCA_043752545.1 Thermoleptolyngbya sp. | reverse complement strand
GTTGGGGGCGATCGCCTTAGTCGCAGTCCTGATTGTGCCAGCCCGCGCCACCGTCATACAGATATCGCCACTCACCCCGCAACTGGGCGATACAATCTCGGTCGTGATCCATGCCGACGCCGCCGTGACCTCAGCCCCATCTGTGACCTTTGGTGCGGCCACCTATCCAGCCTTTCCAATTGGCACAGACCGCTATCGGGCGCTGGTGCCGACCACACCGCTGGATCGACCGGGTCGTAAAGAATTGCGAGTCATCGGCATGGGCGCACCTCAAACCACCACGCTGACCTTGCGCGATCGCTCGTTTTCGACGCAGCGCATCACGGTTCGAGGCGGCGGTTCTGGCGCGACTGAGCATGAACTGAGCCGAGTTAACCAGTTTAAGCAGCTCGTGACGCCGCAAAAATATTGGAACGGCTCGTTTGCCCGCCCTGCCGCCGGTAGAGTCACGACTCCGTTTGGCGTCCGCCGCTACTACAACGGAGTATTTGCAGCAGATTATTACCACAAAGGCGTGGACTACGGCGGCGGCACAGGTGCAGCCGTAACGGCTCCGGCGGCTGGCCGGGTGGTGTTAGTGGGTCGTGAAGCCGACGGGTTTGTGATCCATGGCAACACGGTTGGGGTCGATCATGGCCAGGGGGTGAGCAGTATTTTCATTCACCTCAGCCGGATTGATGTGCAAGAGGGCGATATGGTCGCCGTCGGCCAACGAATTGGGGCGATCGGGGCAACAGGTTCGGCGACAGGGCCAAATTTGCACTGGGGGCTATACGTCAACGGGCAATCGGTTGACCCAGTGCCCTGGCGAGAACAGGGATTTGAGTGAGTGACTGGGTAGAAAGATGTACCGAAAGGACTCTTATTTCCGGATTTTTATCTCTTTGCAGTGAAGTTTGAAATAGATGCACCCTAAATTAAACCTCCGGCAGTTTGCTGAAGGTTTTTTGTATCTCGCCTAGCTAGGCACCTTAAATAGCCGCCCGTTACGTAATTCGACGACTGGATGGTTTGACATCCGCACCAGGCGATCGTCATGGGTGGTGACGATGACGGTAATGCCTACAGTATTCAGCTTCTTCAGGATTTTGATCACCTGCCAGGAGTTGTCAGCATCTAGATTGCCCGTAGGCTCATCTGCTAACAAAATCGGGGGAGTGCTGACGATCGCCCGCGCAATGCTGACCCGCTGCTGCTCGCCGCCCGACAGCTCGTCTGGGAACCGATCGGCCTTATCGTGCAGACCGACCATTTTGAGCGTTGGCAGCAGGCGACGGTGAATCTCTTTACGGTTGAACCCCTGCGCCCACAGCACAAACGCTACATTCTCAGACACGGTGCGCTTCGGAATTAGCTTGTAGTCTTGAAACACGATGCCAATCCGCCGCCGCAGCATGGAGAGGCGATCGCCCCGCAAGGTAGCCAAATCGAGATCGTTGACAATCACATCGCCCTGAGTGGGTCGCTCTGCACCATAGAGCAGCTTTAGCAAAGTAGACTTGCCAGACCCAGACGGCCCAGTGACAAACAAAAAACTGCCCCGCTGCACATGCAGATTCACGTCAATCAGCGCCCGACTGCCGTTGGGGTAGACCATATTCACTTGCTGCAATTTCACGGCAAAGTTAGAGTCGGTCTGAGGCGAGGTGCCTGTCGTACCTTTCGCCCGACTAGAACTGGCAGCAGACGGGGTAGATGAGGTAGGGCGGTCGCGAACTGAGGTCATACATTGCCCTTAATCAAAACGGCTTGAATCAAAATCAGTAGATGCGCTGACTTAAACAGATGCGCTGACTTAAACAAAAATATTAATTCAACACTCGATTAATTCAACACTCTTGTCACCACGGCCTTCCAAGCAAACTGGGGCAACACCAACATCCGTCGCCAGCGCCATGGCTCTTGATAGAGCCGATAGACCCATTCCAGGTTGTTCTCTCGTAACCAGCTAGGCGCGCGGGTTTTGGTGCCAGCCCAGATATCGAAGCTGCCACCGACCCCAATCCAAACGGCCTGAGGACAAAGGTGACGGTTTTCGGCAATCCATAACTCCTGCCGGGGGACACCGAGGCCAACCAAAATAACATTAGGCTGCAGCGTCTTCAGGGTTTGTTGAAACTGAGACTGCGCCTCGGCTGGGAGATAGCCGTTTTGAGTGCCTACAATTGCGATCCCCGGTACGCGAGCTTGCCATGCCTGTGCCGCCGCCTCGCAGACACCCGGTGCCCCGCCATAGAAAAAGACAGAGAAAGGAGAGTTGGGCAACTCCGCATTGGGGTTGGCCGTAGCCGACTGCGTTAGCAGCGCCGCCGCCAGCTCAATTCCAGGGCAACGCTGCACCCGCTTACCCCGCAGCCCCAGATAAAACACAACCCCTGCTCCATCCGGAATGACCAGTTCTGCCTGCTGGATGATAGCAGCCAACGCCGAATTACGCTCTGCTTGCATGGCCATTTCAGCATTCAGCGTCACGACATGAACGCCTTGCTGATGCTGCAATTGCTGGATTAACCAACCCAGATAATCGTCCATTAAATGGATCGGTAGCCCCAAAACGGTTGCAGATTCAGGCAATGTTTCCTCAGGCCGTCGCTCGACTAACTCAGGCATAAACAACTATCACCCCAAAGCCCTACACCAGTTCCAATACATTATGCAGGGCATTGGTAATTTGGCACCAGTTTTGTCGAGAGGATTTCTTAAGTTTGTCGGTACTGCTCAGCGATCGCCGGGAATCATAGGCTGAATCTTACGGTCAGGGGCATCATGCAGTTTCACACGCGATCGCACACCGCTTCATGGCAACGTCGGGGGCTACAGCTTGGATTAGGCCACCAGAAGCGCCATGTTGCCGGGTTTACGCTGTTAGAAATGATAGTAGTGCTGGCCATTATTGGCAGTTTGATGGCGATCGCGGCTCCAGCCTGGTTGACCATTGCCGACCAGCGTCGTCTGACCTCCTCTCAAGACACAGTAGTGCAAGCGATGCGGCTGGCGCAAAGCCGCGCCGAACAGCTTAGAGTCTCGTGGCAAACTAGCCTGCGGCAGGTCAATGGCACAGTGCAAGTGGCCACCCACCCAGTGGATACATCACCCGACTTAACCGGCTGGGAAAATCTTGCGACTGGCATTGAGTTAGATGTGGCCGAAACTACCCTGGCCCAAACCAACGGCGTCTATCGAGTCCAGTTCAACCATGCTGGCAGGGTTAACGGTCAACTCGGGCGATTTACGGTGAAAGGCAAACGGACATCTCAGATGAAGCAATGTGTGGTCGTTTCTACCTTACTGGGCGCGGTGCGTCGAGGCCAAAACCAGACCACCCCAGATTCAACCGGGCGGTACTGTTACTGATGCAGTATTGCTACTGATATGTGCTAACGGAAGAGCTAGGATGTTGCCATGACGTAGCAAGCAGCAAGCAGCATCCTAAATGCCAGGAGCCATCCGGTGATAGAGGTAGGCGGGTTAATTAGCACGATTCTTGGGTTTGGAGCCGCGATCGCCAAAGACAAATTTCAGCGCCATGAGCTGGTCATCAAGCTGCTAAAACAGTTGGATCTCGACCCAGATCATCCGCCTGCCGATTTCACAGCGGTCTACCAGTACGCTCTGGTGGAGTATGGGATTGGCAAGCCTAAACCTGTGCTCGAAATTTTCCGCCAGCCTGAGATTCAGCACATTTTTCGCAAAGCATTGGATCAAAACAATCCCGCCATCCTGCTCAAAGCAGGCGAAGAATTCTTGGCGGGTCATGCGCTGGGCGACGACCTGCAAACGCTGGGCATGAGTGCCCGCCGAGAATTTTATCAGTTTGCTGCCGTCTTTATTGAGGTTGCCAAACGCACCCGCACCCCCGCAGAAGTGCTGACCAACCAGCGGCTCGAATCCCTGCATCGGCAGATTGGCACCCTGCAAGAGCGGCTGAACCGCCTGCCCACGCTGGAAGGTATCCGCACCGAAATGGCACGGCTGGCCGAGCAAGATTTGCGAACCCTTCCAGACTCCGAAGCCAACACCGCCAAGCAATGTAGAGCCTTTGCCCTAGCTCAACAAATGCGGGGTTGGTTTGAGACATTGGGCTATCGGTTCGAGACCTATGAGGTTTGGCAAGACGATTACTTTGAATGGATCATTAACGTTCCAGTGCGGCGCAATCGGTGCGATCGCGTCCTCATTCGGGGGATTGCAGGAGCAGCAGAATTACGCGACGTCATGGCGCTACGGCAAACCGTTGCCACCCAAAAAGCCGATGAAGGCTGGCTGGTCACCGCACGGCGCATCAGCCGAGCCGCCCGAGACGAGGTGGAAAAGCCAGAAAACAGGCACCTCGACTGCTATACCTTTGATGAACTGGTCGATCTAGATGCTGACTTTAGCGGCTATATCGAATGGCTAGAAGCAGAAATCCGGCAGCGCGGCGTAGCCACTCAGTATGTGCCGCTCGCCTGCACCAAAGAAGAACTAGATCCGGTGACAAAACAGCAGATCACAGTCAGCCGTTACGACGAGCGCGACGGCTGGATTGATGGGTATTGCGATCGCTGGCTAGACGATTCTGCCAAAGAACATATCTCAATTTTGGGCGAATTTGGCACAGGCAAAACCTGGTTTGCCTTTCACTACGCCTGGGTAGCGTTGCAGCGATATCAGGCCGCCAAAGAACGAGGTACCCAACGCCCGCGCTTGCCCTTGGTGATTACGCTACGGGATTATGCCAAAGCTCTGAACGTAGAGAATGTATTGGCCGGATTCTTCTTCACCCAACACAATATTCGCCTCAACAGTGAGGTCTTTGACCAACTCAACCGCATGGGCAAACTGCTGCTAATTTTCGACGGCTTTGATGAGATGGCCGCCAAAGTCGATAAGCAGCAAATGATCAATAACTTCTGGGAACTGGCCAAAGTAGTAGTACCCGGAGCCAAAGTGATTCTGACCTGTCGAACCGAGCATTTCCCAGAAGCACAGGATGGACGGGCACTGCTGAATGCGGAACTGCAAGCCTCCACCGCCAACTTAACCGGGGAAACGCCGCAGTTTGAAGTGCTAGAACTAGAAAAGTTCACCGATGAGCAGATCCGGCAAGTATTTTCATTCCAGGCAACACCCGCAACGGTCGAGCAGGTGATGGGCAACCCTCAACTGCTAGATCTGGCACGTCGCCCGGTGATGACAGAATTGATTTTGGAAGCCTTACCCGATATTGAAGCAGGCAAAACTGTAGATATGTCGCGGGTCTATCTCTATGCCGTGCGGCGCAAGATGGAACGGGATATCAAAGCAGAACGCACGTTTACCTCACTGGCAGACAAACTCTATTTCCTCTGTGAACTGTCGTGGGAAATGCTGTCTACAGACCAAATGAGTTTGAATTATCGAGAGTTTCCCGATCGCATTCGCAAACTGTTTGGGGCAATGGTGCAGGAAGAGAAAGACCTGGATCATTGGCACTACGACATGATGGGTCAAACGATGCTAATCCGTAATGCCGATGGGGATTATGCCCCAGCCCATCGATCGCTTTTAGAGTTTTTTGTGGCCTACAAGTTTGCCGCTGAATTGGGTGCTTTAGCTCCCGATTTTCTGGAGTTGGCGCAGATGCGATCGCATTT
>JAYUYI010000050.1:0-5617 GCA_043752545.1 Thermoleptolyngbya sp. | reverse complement strand
CATCATTTCCACCGGGTCAGTTTCTGCCTTTTCCCTACACCGAAGGACTGCGCATTGAAGAAATGGCCAACGATTTAGCGTTTTTTGCAGTAGGCATTTATGGCCATACCCTACCCAATCAACATGGTGCACCCATTCGGATGGTCGTGCCGTGGAAATATGGGTTTAAAGGAGCAAAGTCGCTGGTCAAAATTGAATTTTTAGCGACTCAGCCCGCGACCTTTTGGCATACCCTCAGTCCCAATGAATATAAGTTTGAGGCGAACGTGGAACCCGATGTGCCCCACATTCGCTGGTCACAAGAGAAGGAACGCCTGATTGGGCCAGGGAATCAGTTTGCTTGGGAAGAAGTGCCAACCCAAATCTACAACGGCTATGGGGAATTTGTGGGAGGGCTGTATGAGAAAGGATGAAAGGGGAAGGATGAATTATCAAAAGCCATCCTTGCCGTAGAGGAGTTTGTAAACTGCTCTCTTCAAAATCTATCCAGCTCAGTCATCTATTTATCTCACTCATCTATTTATCTCAGCCGTCTATCCATCTATCCAATTTAGGACGTGAGCCAGGTTTCAAAGTTTTGACTAAACTGCTCTAGTGAAATTAGGTGAATTTGAGCATCTCGATCGGCGGCGGCGCGTTCGGGGGCGGTGTTGTAGCCCCAGTCGGCTAGAAACAGTTGAACGTTGGACAGGTCGGGTTGGGCTTGGATGGCTTGGAGGGTTTTGAACCGATCTTCGACGAACCAGATGGTGGGGCTAATTGAGGCTGGTTGGCTGAATTGTTGGGTCAGGTGACGGAGCGTTTGGGCTTTGGGCTGGCGAATTTCTTTGCCGATCACCTGGCTGGCTGGAATTTCTACGCCGTGTTGGTGCAGGAGTTGGCGGATGAAGCGAGCTTCTTTGGTGCTGATGATTACTGTGTAGAGGGCGGCATTGGCAGAACTGCTGAGTAGCTGGAACAGGCGTTCGATGACGCCGGGATAAAACCGATGTTGAGCCAGCCAGTCTTCGGGTTTAGCCGCAATCCATTCGTCGCGGGTGCTGTCTACGGCGGCGCTGAGATCGGTAGGATTCAGGTGTTCGCTGATCACCAGCTGTTTGGCGATCGCCCCCCAATTCTGCAAGATATCTGCTTCTGGTGTGCCTAGAAGGAGCGATCGCAGCACCAGCGGCATTTCCCAGCCCGTTTCGACCACCGGGCGAGCGCGGTAAAATGCGGGAGCTAGGTGATCAGGCAGGCTGTGATCAGCCACTGGCCAAATCCGGCAATAGGCGCGCCAAGCCGTTTGAAAATATTCAATCATGCCGTCACAGAGCACCCCGTCAAAATCTAAGGCCAAGATGGTTGGCAGCACGTTAGATATGAGGTTGGGCGCAACGTCTGGCAGCGAACTAGGCAGGGTATCTGGCTGCATGTTATAAATCATGGTTAGCGGAAACTTGTGAGCAACAACCAGATGTAATGGAATGGTAAGACTCTTCTCATTCCCCATAGGAAGCCTACCCTATGATAGATAGTCATAGATAAAATTACAGCTATTGATGTAGGCACATAGAGTATGGTGCTCAGGCTTGACCAACTCCAGGCATTGCGAGAGTGCAGTCGCGACGAGGCTGCATTTGCACGGTTACGGCAAATTCTGGGGCTAGGGTTAAATGAGAATCTAGAGACGAAAACCGCCGCCCACTATCAAGCGATTTTAGCTGCCAGTCCAGATCTGATGTTTCGATCTGACCATCAGGGAAAGTATTTAGATTTTCATGGCGAACATTTAATTCCTCTTGCCCGTGAAGACTTTGTGGGCAGGTATTTGACCGACTTTCTGCCACCAGACGTGGCTGCCCTTTGCCTCGCTGCAATTCAGCGCACCTTAGCCACCGGGCAACTCCAAATTTGCGCCTATCAGCTGCCGGGGGCAGCCGGCCTGTGCGACTATGAGGCACGTATTGCCGTCAGTGGAGAGAATGAGGTGCTGTCTATTGTGCAAGATGTCACAGAGCGCAATCGAGTTGAGGCAGCGCTGCGCGATAGTGAAGAGCGCCTGACAAGCTTTTTTGAAGCTACATTTGAAGCCGTTATCATTCACGATTTTCGGCAGATTTTGGATGTAAATCCCGCCGCTGAGGAGCTGCTGGGGTATTCAACAGCCGAATTGATGGGGATGGAGGTGCTGGATTTGGTCGCACCCGAATCGCTGGAGGTTGTCCGCGAACGGTGGCGATCGCTTACTAGCCCCGACGATCCCTACGAATATGAAGCCGTTGGGGTGCGCAAAGACGGGTCTTTATTCACCGCAGTCGTATCCGCCAAGGTAATTACCTACCGGGGGCAACGGGTACGTGTCGCCAGCATCCGTGACATTACTGCCCGCAAGCAAGCAGAAGCGCGCTACCGGGCTATGGTAGATGCTATGCCCGACCTAATGTTTCGGATTCGGCGCGATGGTACCTATCTAGACTGCAAAGCGGACAGCGACGAGGATCTGCTGCTCCCTGCCCAGCAGCTAATTGGCAAAAATGTTCGCGATGTCTTGCCGCCCGACCTCGCTAACCAACGCATGCACTGGGTTGAACAAACCTTAATTAGCGGCCAGCCCCAGCACTTTGAATACCAGCTACGCCTAAGTAGCCGCTCTAAATTTAGCCAGCTGTATCGCCAGTTCAGTACGGCATCTGGGGTGCTGCTTTCGGATGAACCAACTCAGCGCGATTATGAAGCTCGGGTTGTCGTGAGTGGCCCAGATGAAGTGCTGGCGATCGTTCGTGATATTACCGATCGCACCCTGGCCGATGCAGCGCTACGGCTGTCCGAAGAAAAGTTCTCCAAGGCATTTCGCTCTAGCCCTAACCCCATAAGCATTGCCACGCTGCTAGAAGGGCGGATGATCGATGTCAATGACGGCTTCTTAGACGTGATGGGCTATGGCCGTGACGAGGTGATCGATCACTATGTCCACGACTTCAATATTTGGGTGAATCCGAGTGATCGAGAGCAGGCAGTGCAGGCACTACAGCAACATGGCTCGATTCGCAATTTAGAATATCTCTTCCGCACCAAGTCGCGTGAGGTGCGGGTGGGGCTACTCTCCGCCGAAGTGATTACGATCAATGGAGAACAGTGCTTGATCGACGTGTTAGTCGATATTACTGAGCTGAAACGGGCAGAGCAACAAATTCGGGCAGCCGCAGAACGCGATCGCCTCCTAGCAGAAATTGCCCTGCGGATTCGCCAATCTTTAGACCTCAGGCAAATTCTCGACACTGCCGTTACCGAAGTGCGGCAGGTACTCCACACCGACCGAGTTTGCATTGGTCACGACACTCCCGACGGTTCCACCATAATTGTGGCCGAGTCTGTAGATCCTCTCTGGCAAAGCTGCTTGGGGTTTGTGATTGATGATCCCGAATTTTTGCGAGAAATGCGCGAGCAGTTTGCCGACGGGCAAGCAAAGGTAATGCACGATATGCGCGATGAGGTACACTCGCCCGCCATCGAGATGTTGCTCAATGAGTTGCATGTCCAGGCATCGTTGGTAGCACCTTTGATGCTAGAAGATCAGCTATTTGGCTTCTTCGTGGCCGATCAATGTGATGCACCCCGGCGCTGGGAACCAGAAGAAGTAGACTTTCTCACTCAGCTAGGCACCCAAGTCAGCATCGCCATTCAACAGGCTAATCTCTATCAACAGGTGCGCGATCTCAATACTGGCTTGGAACAAAAGGTGCAGGAGCGCACCCTGCAACTGCAACAAAAGAACGCCGAATTACAAGATTTAAACGACCTCAAAGACGAATTTCTCAATGCTTTTTCCCATGACCTAAAAACTCCGGTAATGGGGATCTCGCTAATTGTCAGCAACTTATTGAACCAGCCCGGAGATATGCTCCCAGTTGCCCGCTCTACACTGGAGCGGATGCTGCAAAGCATTACCAATCAGCTACAACTGATTAAGTCTATGCTAGAAGCACACTCGGCTGAAACCCGAGGCGTTTCACTGCATTACGAATTGGTGCAATTGAGCCTATTGACGCAGGTGATTGTAGAAGATTTGGAACCTCTGCTCAACAAAAACCATGCTATTCTACGCAATCAAGTCCCGGCTGACTTACCGCTCGTTAATGCCGATCCAGTGCAGCTGCGGCGCGTGTTTGAGAACCTGATTACCAATGCGCTCAATCACAATCCGCCGGGTGTAAACATTACCCTAGATGCCGAAATTGAGCAGGAAATGGTGCGGTTTACGCTGCAAGATGATGGGGTGGGCATGAGCCAAGAAACGTGCGATCGCCTGTTTCAACGCTATGTTCGAGGGCCTAAATCTCGTCACTCTACAGGTATTGGCCTCGGGCTTTATCTGTGTCGCCAAATTATTACCGCCCATGGTGGCCAAATTGGCGTGACGAGCGTTCAAGGCGACGGATCTACTTTCTGGCTCTCCCTACCGCTCGCCATTTCTCCTAGTAGCCATGCCACGGTTGAGGAAGGATAAACCCATAGGGTTTTGGATAATTTTGTGGCTGAGCGATCGCTTTACTAGAACGAGATTAGCTCCTTGGCGATTGAGTATACCTATTTACTCTCTAGCGTTTGCTGGCATTGAGAATCGTTAGCCCTACGATCGCATCATCGTCATCGTAGCGAATCACAATATCGTTATCGGTGAGTTCACTATCACTAGCAGATTTTGGTGGACTGTAGAAGTCAATGTAAAGGACGTCAGCTTCTGAGTCATAAAGCAGCAAAAATGGACGTTTGGGTAGATCGTGTAATATGGGCAAGAACTTAAGATAATCTTGCGCTTCTTGGAAATTCGCTACGGCCATAAGTGCTGCCTCCTGTTGAGAGAATTGATTCTACGAGTTGGAAACGCCGTGATCACAAAACCATCATTATTGTCCTCCCGATAAACAACAACCAACCATCGACCAGGTTCTAATTCCCGCAGCGCCATTAGAGCGCCTTCATTACCTGTAAGGATGCGATCGGGGTTAGAAATAGTATCAAGAACAAATTGCTGTTTATCTGCCACAACGTTGTGACGTTCAACAATATGTTCCCATCGTTCATCTGGTAGTCGAATGGTAATGCCATTGTGGGAAATGGCGATCATTTTCCGCTTCCCCCGTTTTCGATCGCCCCCAGTACTTTCAACGTTGCTTTATTTGCTTCAGTCAAAAATTTTAATAATTATATTGTTCATACCCTCGTGGAGGCGATCGCGCTCTGTTTGATTATCCCAATGCAAACTCAGTAAACTGCCGTTTAAATGGAGATTGAAATGCCAAAACAATATCTGTCTTAGGTACATCTCGCTCTATCAGTTCATTGGCAACACCGCCTTCCGTGCCATCATGCTGAATCCAGATTTTTTCGTTTTTAATATCCAGATGCAAGATGCAACCATAGACACGGCGCTTGTTTGACCAGCCCACATGCACAACTTGGTAGCGATCGCGTATTGGATCAAAAATTGCTTCGGCTTCAACGTCTTCATTGCTGGCTTTGATTTCGCTATAGGTTTGCAATAATTCCTGAACCAGTTGCCGATAGCGTTCTACTTTTGCCATAGCACGATAACCTCCTCTGCGGGTTCATAAACAATTAGATGAACTTGATA
>JAYUYI010000049.1:0-5619 GCA_043752545.1 Thermoleptolyngbya sp. | reverse complement strand
AACTAGTGTTGCTCTCCATCCCCCGCGATACCCGCACCTGGGTCGATGGCCTGGGTACCACTAAGTTAAATGAAGCCAATGCCTATGGTGGTCCTGCCCTAGCCGCTAAGTCGGTGAGTAATTTGCTGGGCGATGTGCCCATCGATCGCTATGTTCGAATCAATGTCCAGGGTGTAGAAAAGCTGGTGGATGCGCTGGGCGGCGTTACCGTTTTTGTCCCTCAAGATATGAAGTACATCGACGAAAGTCAGCATCTTTATATTGATCTCAAACGGGGTGAACAACATCTCAATGGTAAAAAAGCGCTAGATTTCTTGCGGTTTCGCTACGATCATTTAGGCGATATTGGGCGAGTGCAGCGCCAACAAATGTTAATGCGGGCACTGGTCGAACAAACGCTGAGTCCGGCAACGCTGACCCGGATTCCGCAAATTTTGACCGTGATCCAAGAAAATGTTGATACCAATCTAAGCGTTGAAGAATTGGTGGCGCTGGTAGGATTTGCAGCACAGACAGAGCGCGCTAATTTGCAAATGCTGATGCTTCCAGGAGATTTTAGCGGCTCTGGCGACTATGCCGCTAGTTACTGGCTCCCCAATCGAGATGGCATTGACGGTTTAGTGGCGCGCTATTTCTTCCCCCAGCCAGCACTAGAGGCAGGAATGCCCGCCAGCAGTAGTTCAGAGGTGGGGACAGAGGTGGGAATTGGCGCGGAGGCTGCGCTGGAGTCGGCAGGGGTAGAATACAGTGAGGGCGATCGCAGCGCTGAGATTGCCATTCAAGACACAACGGGTAGTGCGAATGCGGCTCAAGCGGCGCGATCGCAGCTAGAACAGCAGGGTTACCGCAACCTGTTTGTGGATGACCCTTGGGATCAGCCATTGAGCGTAACGCGGATTATTGCCCAGCGAGGTGATACTGAGAGCGCTAAAGCCCTCCAAGCCATTCTAGGGGTGGGAGAAGTACAGGTTGATGTGACTGGTAATATCCGCTCCGACATTACAGTGCAGCTTGGTACGGACTGGGCGCAGCGTCAAACTGAATCGTCTGGCTCTGAAACAGCCGTTCCCACAATTCGCTAAAGTAACGCCGATTTAATCAGCTGCTAGATGACTAATAATAGTGTGAGACAGTTTCTATCGGTAAGGACATGACACTGCCATGCCCTTACCGATAGAAACTGCACCAAATAGAACTCAAATTGGGATGAACAATCAACGTAAATTGTTCTCGGCGGCTACTCAAGAACAATTCACGGCCAGAACAGCGTCTTTTCAGGCCACTACTTAACCAAATCGACCGCTGACATAATCTTGAGTGGCAACCTGACTTGGGTTGTTGAAAATCGTCTGAGTCGGGGCATATTCCACCAGATAGCCCATTTTGCCGCCCTTGTCGGTCGCCTGTGCATTATAAAACGCCGTCATATCGGAGACTCGTGATGCCTGCTGCATGTTGTGGGTCACGATGATGATGGTGTAATGCTTCTTCAGCTCCTGCATCAGTTCTTCAACCCGCAGCGTAGAAATGGGGTCGAGCGCCGAACAGGGTTCGTCCATTAGCAAAACTTCGGGTTCGATGGCGATCGCCCGAGCAATGCACAGCCGCTGCTGCTGCCCACCCGAAATCGACAAGCCGCTATCCTTCAGCTTGTCTTTCACCTCATCCCACAGCGCCGAGCCACGCAGTGCCCGCTCTACCAATATATCCATGTCGCCTTTGTAGCCGTTAATCCGCGCCCCATAGGCGACGTTCTCATAGATCGATTTGGGGAATGGGTTAGGCTTCTGAAACACCATCCCAATCCGCCGCCGCAATTCGGTTGCATCTACGCTTTTGTCGTAGATATCGACGCCACGGTAAGTGATTTTGCCCTCAACTCGAGCGCTAGGAATCAGGTCATTCAACCGATTGAAGCAGCGTAGAACAGTACTTTTACCGCAGCCCGATGGCCCAATGAACGCCGTAATTTTCTTCTCTGGAATCTCCAGGAACACGTCTTTTACCGCCAAGACCGATCCGTAATAATAATTTCCCTTCTCAACATGAAAGGCATTGCTCGTGCCAACTGCGGCAGCAGAATTGGAATGCATGAAGTTAAACCTCTATAGAATTCAACGATAGATCGACTAGGCTCTCGTAAGCAATGTCTAAAAACCGAACCTATCGATTTTTCTGAAAGCGATTGCGCAGATAAATTGCCACCGCGTTCATCGACACCAGCACGACTAGCAATACAATGCTGGCCGCAGCAGCGTTGGCATGAAAGGCTTCTTGAGGGCGCGATGTCCAGTTAAAAATTTGGATGGGTAGCGCTGAAAAAGAAGACCGCAAACCGGTGGGTAGAAAAGGTACAAAGGTCTGCGCCCCAATCACAATTAGCGGAGCAGTTTCTCCAATAGCCCGCGATAAACCCAAAATCGTTCCCGTCAAAATCCCCGGTAGCGCTAGGGGCAGAACATGGTCGCGCACTACTTGCCAGCGGGTCGAACCCAATGCCATCCCGGCAATCCGGAGGCTGTCTGGAATTGCCTTTAATGTTTCTCGCGTCGCCACAATAATCACGGGCAAAATTAACAGCGCCAGGGTGAGACCGCCTGCGAGCACGCTGCGCCCACCTGTAATCGGCGCTAGAAGGCGAACGAACACCATCAGCCCCAGCAGGCCGTAAATGATGGAGGGTACCGCTGCTAGGTTACTAATGTTGACTTCTACCATCTTGGCAAACCAAGAATCCGTCGCAAATTCCTGTAAGTAGATCCCTGTCCCTACTCCAATTGGAAACGCAAACGCAGCCGTGATTAACAACAGCCAAACGGTTCCAGCCAGGGCAGACGCAATTCCCGCTCGCTCTGCATTCCGCGATGGGAAGCTCGTTAAGAAGCTGCTACTTAGACGAGGTAGACCATCTGCAAAGGTAGAAATTAGCAAAAACGCCAGCACTACCAACCCAATAATGGTCGCAACCCAACTCGCAGAGGCGAAAAATTTGTCGAGCTTGTAGCGGCCTGCCAAATTGGGTTCAAATTCGTCTGGGGCAATGCCCTCATCGGGGATAAATGCCTTTGGACCGGTAGCTGTCATTCGTATTTCTCCTGGAACTTACGCACAAACCAGAAACTCAAAATATTCAGCAGTAAGGTAATCACAAACAGGGTCATGCCGACCACAAACAGGGTGTCGTACTTAAGCGTGCCTACGGGGACGTCGCCTCCTGCCACTTGCACAATGAACGAGGTCATCGTTTGAATGGGTACCCGTGGATCGAGCGTTAGGGTAGGATTTTGACCTGCCGCTAAGGTCACGATCATTGTTTCACCCACAGCTCGGGCGACGCCCAAAATAATTGCCGCCACAATGCCTGACAGGGCGGCGGGCAAGACGACATCGGTCACGGTTTCTCGCTTGGTAGCTCCCAAAGCATACGAACCCTGCCGCAAGTCTTGGGGAACAGCGAAAATAGCGTCTTCACTCAAGGATGCGATCGTCGGCAGCAGGGCTACCCCCAAAATCAGCCCAGCACTCAATCCGTTGAAGGTTTGCAGCCCAGGGATAAATGTTTTCAGGATGGGCGTCACAATCAATAGGGCAAAAAAGCCAAATACAACGGTGGGGACACCTGCCAAAATTTCTAATGCAGGCTTGAGCCATGCCCGCACTTTGCGTGGCGCGTATTCGCTGAGGCAAACTGCGGCCAGCAACCCCAACGGTACTGCGACTAGCAGTGCAATTAGCGACGTTAAGAAGGTAGCGCTGATTAGCACAAAAATCCCGTAGCGAGGCTGCGAAAACAGCGGTGTCCACTGGGTATCGAATAGAAATTGAACCAGCGAAACTTGAGAAAAGAACTTGATGGTCTCAAAAATTAGCGTGGCGACAATCCCGAGGGTCGTAAAAATTGATAGAACGGCAAAGCTGCCGAAAATAAATTTAACAATTGCCTGCGATCGCTTACTTGCCTCACGGTTGGGCTGCCACAAGTTAGCGGAAGAGTGCTCAGGTGGAAGAGAATCGTCAGTCATGACTTAAACCCAAAACTAGGAAATAGTAGATCAGGCCAGTACCTAAAGCTGTTTGCTCAAGTCTCTCAAGGGTTGGTTTTTAGGGCGCGGTGTGCCCGAAAAACCAACCGTTCAAACCGCTTTTTGGAACTGGCGCGATCGCATAACTCAAATCAACAACAGAGTCACTGAAGCGAGTGAGAGCTTACTTGAGCGACTCTTTCACCTTCGCGTAGGCATCGTCAGGCAGTCCAACATAGCCTGTTTCTTCCACCAAACCCCGGTTAGCTGGATCGGTGTAGAAGTTGATGAATGTCTTCACTTCGGGCTTGGCCAATGCCTTTTTGGTGACATAGATAAACAGTGGCCGAGACAGCGGCGCATAGGTGTTGTTGACCACATCTTCTTTGTTGGGGGCAACACAGCCCTTACCGCCATCAATCTCGACGGCCTTCAGCTTGTCTTTATTCTCAATGTAGTAGGCATAGCCAAAGTAACCAAGAGCACCCTTGCCGCCTTCAACGCCCGTTACCAGCACGTTGTCATCTTCGCTAGCGGTATAGTCGCCTCGGCTTGCACCCTCTTCACCGTTGATTTCCTTGGTGAAGTAGTCAAAGGTACCGGAATCAGTTCCAGGGCCATAGAGCTGGAGTGGTTCTTTAGGAAACTTGGGGTTAACCTGATTCCAGCTTGAAATCTTACCTTGAGCACCGGGTTCCCAAATCTTCTTCAGCTCATCGATCGTGAGGCAAGTGACCCAGTCGTTTTGAGGATTGACCACGACCGTCAGTGCATCTACGGCCACAGGAATCTCAACGTACTCAATTCCAGCTGCCTTACACTTCTCAGCTTCGGTATCTTTGATAGTGCGCGAGGCGTTGGAAATATCTGTTTCCCCACCACAGAACTTCTCGAACCCGCCACCTGTACCGGAAGTCCCGACGGTAACTTTAACGCCGGGGTTTGCCGTGCCAAACTCTTCTGCCATCGCTTCGGTGATGGGATAAACCGTGCTAGACCCATCGGCTAAGATCGCACCGCTCAAGTTAGACGCCGCTGGAGACGCCTCGGGAGACGTTGCTGCACCATCAGCAGCAGGGCTTTCGGTGGTGGTGGGGGTGCCGCCGCCGCAAGCCGCCAAGCTCAGCGTAACAGCCATCAAAGCCGCAATGGATGCGGAACGCTTCGAGAAAATTGAAAGTGCCATAATCCGAAGAACCTGTAGTTTCTGTAATCATTCAAACGTAATGAATTCTACTAGTTCATCGTAAAGGGAAGGTTAACGGCTCTGTGTGCTGGCCAAAGTCTTGTGCCTAGACAGATTTTAGATATGGGCTGGGATGGGTTCTGATCGGTGAAATTCACCCAGAAAAATTGGGAAACTTGCTCTTGCGACCCTGGGAAAACTTTACATTTCGGGTGATTTCACAATCCACGCTCAACTTGGCCTTGCATGGGTACCTCGCAACGGCATACTAGAGGGTGGTAGCGCCAATTTTTGTGAAACGGGCAGCTGCATTGTCTAGATCTGTCCTCGATCGTTGAGTCCCATGCCGTTTGTTTATTCCCGAATTGTTCACTTTCAAGATACTGACGCCGCCGGAGTAGTCTATTTCGC
>JAYUYI010000048.1:0-2188 GCA_043752545.1 Thermoleptolyngbya sp. | reverse complement strand
CGACGAAAGGGGAGAGTTTTTCGTAATTAGGATTTACGTTCCAGTTTGCGACTGGATCAACCGGGTTACTGCGGATTTCCGTCATCCGAGCTTGCATCAGGTGCATGATGTAAGACTTGCCCCCACCCCAACCGCCAAGGATACCCACAGCCATTGGCGGTTCTAAGTCACGCATGAGCAATAGACCCGATAGGGCGTTGATTTCCTCTTTGAGGTCGAGCAAATCTCTATCTTGAGCCGCATCGTTGCGGAGGGTTCCCCCTTGTAGAGCGTCACGGTAACCTCGGGCGAGGAGATAAAGGGTACGATCGTACAGCTCTCTAGAAATGAAGCGACCTAGGGACAGCTCCCGGTTAACCTCGCGATTAATCCGCATGGGCAGGTGGGGAACCAGGGCAAGCAAGATGTCGCGATGCTCTATTTTGATGGAAAAGGGTTCTGATTCCTTGTCGTTAGCAGTTTCAGAGTTTGTAGGCTGCTGGTCAGCGTGAAGCGATTCGGCAAGTTTGATGATTCTGGGTAATAGCTCTGGCATGTCGATCGCCAGAATGCTGAGTTGCTCAATTTGCTGAACCCGGTTTAGCTGCTTATTGTTAGAGCCTTGCTCCTCAATCTCCTTTATAGCTTCATTGAAAATTTCGGTCTGAGGAAATTTGCGGGCTAGAGCGACACGGGCGCTGACCCGATAGTATGTCTCGGTAATGTCATTAATTACGTTACCAGCCTCAATTCGCTCTCTGGGTTCAAGGCTTGGGATGAGACGCTGTAAATATTGAGCTTGCAGATAGGGGTTTTGAGTGAGTTCTCCAATGGCACGTAGGGTTCTCGTTTGCAACCCACGGACTCTAGAACCCGCAGGATGTCGGGCGATTTCCACTCGTGCTTCAGTTTTGTAATATGGACCCTGAATTGTTTCGAGGGTATCAGGAATCCGTTTGATAGCGGTTGTATCGGAGCTATCAATCAGGGCCACTTGAATTTTGACTTTGAGCAGGGTGCGGTAATCATCTCCCTGATAACTTTTAAGCAACTTACTAACCTGCTGAAAGTTAGGTGCCAAGGCAATTACTACCTTAGCCTGATACCCTAGATCGGTGAGGTTGTTAATAGCTTCAAAGAAATTTACCTGGGCAGTTTCTGTAGCGTATTTGAGAATTGGTACTAATTGACTAAAGATGTTGGAAACAGCTCTTTCATAAGAGAGATCATCTCGTTTGGTAAAGTCAAGGCTAATGGTTGAATAAATCAGCTTGTTGCAAAAGACTTGATAGAACTGGGTTTCTGGCTCTGATTTATTTTGTTCAGCTTGAGTAACGAGGGCGATCGCTAAAGCACTCAATACTCGGGTCCGATGCTGGGGGAATGGTAAAGTTTCGACCAGCTTCAGTATTACATCGAAGCAGTCGATCTCTAAAAAAGGCGTGAGGGCTTCGAGGGCTGAGGTCCGGTGGTGGGGGTTTTGAATGGCATCTTCAATCAGTGTGATGGCTTCTGAAAACTGGGCTGAGGCGAGGTAAGGAGCCAGGTTACTGAGGATTTCGGCACGAAAGCGATCGTCTTTGATTTGAGACTTAATTAACTCAAGCACAACGGAAAGCCGACCAGGAGAGAGCCGTGGAATCAGAGCACTGAGAAATTTGGTTTTGTCTTCATCGCTGGACAGGTGCTTAACAATTTCCAAGGCAACGGAATGTTTGTTAACAGGTATAAGCAGTACAAAGTCTTCTGTAAAACGACTGGCGAGAGGTGCAAGAGGTGTAGCCACTTCCAATAAATTTAATGTAGTCTCCGCAAAAGACTTTAAAGAGGTTGACGGAATAATTTCCGCGATTGCACTTAAGGCTTGGGCTTTGTAGGATGAATCCTCAATCGCTTGAGCCGCAGTCAGGGCTTGTTGTAGGACTTCCTGTTGCTGGGATTCCGGCAGTCGGAGTGCGATCTCACTTAAGGCACTAGCTTTGGAGGATGAATCCTCAATCGCTTGAGCCGTCGTCAGAGCTTGTTTCAGCACGTCTAAAGGAGAAGGCAATAACTCAGAGGCTAGTTTAACTAGTGCATTAACCCTGTCAACAGCATTCGGGGTGCGATTGATTCTCTCTAAACGATCATCTACCCGAGTCTGTGAGCCTACTCCCGTTGTCTTCTCTTCATCCATCCCAAGCGCCCTCGTCAAAAATTGTCAGAAAGC
>JAYUYI010000047.1:0-12914 GCA_043752545.1 Thermoleptolyngbya sp. | reverse complement strand
CTCGCTCTGCCAAGGCTTCGGAGAAGCTGAATGACATGATGGGCAAGTTCAGTACCGATGGCTCCGTGGCGGCATTTGAGCGGATGGAGCAAAAAGTGCTGGAGCTAGAGGCGAAGTCGGAGGCGATCGCCGAACTCAACAGCGACACCTTAGAGCAAAAATTTGCCCAACTGGCCAGCAACGATGATGTCGATGCCGAACTAGCTGCCATGAAAGCGCAGCTGATGTCTGGCGCAGCTCCATCTAGCCTCCCGGCTAGTTCGGTGAGTCCTCCTGCCGATGAGGATTTGGCAAACCTGCGATCGCAGTTGGAAGAAGACCGATAGCTGGAGGCGTTACAGTACCTGCTTGGCCCGCAGATGAATCAGCTCATGGGGCTTAACGGCTCCATGTTCGGTGAAAATAGCCGTAATTAGCGCGGCAGGAGTCACATCAAAGGCAGGATTATAGAAATCTACACCCGCCGGACAAATCACTGTTTCCCCAATTTGGCGCACCTCGGCGGGGTCGCGTTCTTCGATGGGAATGTGGCTACCCTCACTGAGGGCAAAGTCAACGGTAGAAAGAGGCGCAGCGACAAAAAAGGGAATATTGTGAGCGTTGGCCACCAGCGCCAAACTGTAGGTGCCAATTTTGTTAGCCGCATCGCCATTGGCCGTAATCCGATCCGCGCCAACGACTACAGCATCTACCATGCCTTGCTGCATACAGTGTGCCGCCATGCTGTCGGTAATCAGCGTAATCGGAATACCTTCCTGCACACATTCCCACGCTGTGAGCCGTGCTCCCTGGAGCCGAGGTCGGGTTTCATCGGCATACACTCGCTCTAGACGGTCATCTCGCCACGCCGAGCGTACGACGCCCAGCGCTGTGCCGTAGCCCGCCGTGGCCAGTGCTCCGGCATTGCAGTGGGTGAGCAACCGCAGCCGGGCAGAGGTTTGCGGCAGTGCGTCTAACCCATGGTCGCCAATGGCCTGACAGGTCTGTAAATCCTCGGCTTGAATGGCTTGGGCGGCGTCTAGCAAGGCTTGCTTGATGTGAGCAATCGATCCAATCGTTTGCCGAGCAACTTTCATCATGCGGGCGATCGCCCAAAACAGGTTCACCGCAGTCGGACGAGTTTCCCGCAATGTTTTGGCAACCGCTTCCAACCGCGCCAAAAATTGGTCTCGATCAGCGGTGATGATCTCACGCGCTCCCAAATACATGCCGTAGGCTGCCGCTACCCCAATTGCCGGAGCACCGCGCACAATCATGGTTTTGATTGCTACGGCCATGTCATCTGAGCGGCTAATCTGCACCAGATCGTACTCACCGGGTAAGCGGTTTTGATCAATCAGCCAAACGTGGTCATCTTGCCAGATAACCGGGAAAACCTGATTTGTGAGATTCATGGAACCTTGAAAGAATAGGGTCTAGCCAGTCTTAAATTAACTCTGAACGGGCTTGAAAGCTATAGGAGAGAAAAGACTGTCACGGCTCTACTCTCGGCGGTTCCGCATCGTTCACTCTGAATCATGGACTCTGATTCATGGACTCTGACAGCATTTTTCTGCCAATGCTTTATTCGTCATCCCACATTTCTACCGCCAGCAAATCGCTGACAGGGTCTTGCATCGTGAACTCAAAATCTTCCAATTCGCGCTTCCAATAGCTCCAGTCATCGCCATACAATAGGGCAATTTTCCAAAGGCTATCACTAGGCTTTAGTACCTTAGAGGTCACTAGCGATCGCACCTGACGCTGAAACTTCACCATAGGGTGAGCGACGGGTGGCATTACAACACTATTAGTCATGGTTAATATTCAAAATGAGCGTAAAGATTGCTAAAAATTATCAGCCTCAACTATCTCTCTCCAAACTAGTCGGCTCTAATCGGCTGCTCGTGGCGCTACAGCCAGCGATACATGGCTAATACATTCATCAACGCATCAGTTAAGGTATTGCTTGATTTAGTACATAGCTCTGGATTATATACTACCCCAATTTTCACCCAAAATGTCTCAAAACCGGACTAGGGCAGGGACGTATTCGTTTGTTGTATTAATCTCAGTTTCAGCAATCAGTAAAGCTGACTATCCCCCACCACAAATCTACCCGATGAAACAGGTTTCCCATCAAGTTTTTCCGTAAGGCTGAGGTGGCCGCTAGAATTGAGGTGAAACCGATTTTGTAGGGAAGTAGTTTTCACAAGTGAACTAAAGCGACTACAATTAGAGGTTTGGGAAAGCGTTTCGGAGAGGAATCTAGATGTCACGATATCGAGGTCCCCGCCTCAGAATTGTGCGTCGCCTGGGAGACTTGCCAGGATTGACGCGCAAGAGTGCAAAGCGGGCATACCCCCCTGGTCAACATGGCCAAAACCGCAAAAAAAGCACCGAATATGCGGTGCGCTTGGAAGAGAAGCAAAAGCTACGGTTCAACTACGGCGTTACGGAACGTCAACTGCTGCGCTACGTGAAAAAAGCGCGTCGGGCAGCTGGTTCTACCGGGCAAACCCTCCTGCAATATCTAGAAATGCGGTTGGACAATACGGTGTTCCGATTAGGAATGGCTCCTACTATTCCGGCGGCGCGGCAGTTGGTGAACCACGGTCATGTGACGATTAACGGTCGCGTGGTCGATATTCCTAGCTATCAGTGCAGATCCGGTGAGGAGATTGGCGTGCGGGATAGCGATCGCTCTCGTAAGCTCGTCGTAGAAAATCTGCAATTCCCAGGACTGGCCAACTTGCCCAGCCACTTGGAATTCGACAAAAACAAAATGATTGGCAAGGTCAATGGCGTGATCGAACGCGAATGGATTGCACTTCAGGTCAATGAGCTGCTGATTGTGGAATATTATTCCAGACAGGCATAAGTTCAAATCGGCATCGGCCTATTCGAGGCAGGACTTTGGCAATCACACTTGCGCGGCTGCAGTGTTTTTACTGAAGGCACTGACCTGACCCAATATGTTTACACACGGCCCAGTGAACCGTCAGACCAGTTCATAAAATTGGGGCTAGAAGAAATTTAGGGTTACTAAAAAAGGTGCGCCTCCCTGACGGGGCGCACCTTTTTGCGTGTGGCTTGCTGAATCGATATCGCCTTTTTCACGTCGGGGCATTACAGGCAAGGGGCTTAAGCCTGTAGTGCGATACGCGCTCTACGGCAGGCGAGCCAACGCTCCAATTGCTCAGCCCCATGGGTTGGCGTAGCCTTGCGATCGGGAAATCGCCCCCAATCCTCAACAATGTGCGATCGCTCCCCAGCATGATAGGAAGCTCAAGTAAACATTAGGGTTATTGAACTTCACATTCAATTAGCCCTTTAGCTCTAGTCACGAACTTAGTATCAAATGTGTATATTGCGGAACAATTGTGACTTTGTGCTAAGTGAAGTGCATCGGCAAAATCTAAACCATTCTCGTGCCATTGCAAAGCTTGCGCTACCAAACTGCTATTCATCAGATGAACATTGAGCAAGCCCAGAAGGTTCCTAAATGCCTTGCAAATTTCATCAGGTTTGAACTGGTAGGCAAACCGTAATACCCATGCTGTTTCAAGCAAAACTGTATCTGGAATAAATATGTCTTGTTCCTGAAATAGCTGAAAACTTTTGTTGTATTGCTGCTCATCATCTTGTGTTAAGAGCCGTACAACAACATTTGTATCAACTGCGATCATGCCATTGCTCCATCACACCCTGGAAAATCGCAGCTTCCAGGTTCTCTAGACTCTTTGCTTTTCCTAAATGTTTTAAGCATCCTGCAACCTGCGCTAAGGTTGTTTCCGGGAAAGGCTTTTTGGGTTTTAGGAGAATCCCATCACCTACATCAATCGCAACTAATTCCTGACCCGCTTCCCAATGGTGAGCCGCACGGAGAGCCTTTGGAATGATCACTTGTCCTTTGCTCGATAGACGGGTAACTTCCATTAGAGTCAGGGTTAGAGGCAGTAAGAAATATGTAAGAATTCTAGCATCAACGACTTAGCGCATGATTCTACGCGGTTGAAGATTGCTTTAGCGGCTTTCGCCCCAAGATAAACGGCAGCAGTTTAGCGATATTTCTGGCATCGTCGATGCCCCGATGATGGGTTCCTTCTAGTTCAATTTCTGCCAGTTGCAGGGCTTCTGCCATACTGTATCGCTTGGGTAACCCTTGGGTGCTACTAAATAACTTTTTGAGGTTGACGTGCGGATAGGCAATAGGAAAAGGAACGCTGTGAAATTTGCTGTCTTTTTTAAACTGGTTGCGATCGTAATCTCCCCAGGAACCAAACACAGCATTGGGGTAGTTTGATAGCCAGCTTTTGAGAAGGGCGATCGCCTCTACATATCCAGCAGCCTGATCAACTTGAGTTTGAGTGATTGAGGTTAATGATTGACAAAACTGGGTCAAGATCGGATAACGAACGGGTTTGATAAACGTTTGGAATTCATCGATTACGGTCAAGCCTTTTGATTCAACCATAACGGCTCCTATTTCGATAATTTCCATTTCGTGCCGTTTAATGGTTTCCTGATCGCAACAGGTTGCCTCTAAATCAAGGACTAAATAGTGATTGTATTGCTCTAAATTGATCATTTCCCTGCCTCACATCTGCGCAGTTTCGCTGCATCAGCAAAGTTTATCGGATATCTGCACAGGTGCTGAATTAGCGGTCACAGGGGGCGGGAGCGTTGGCTTACCTGCGCAGAGCGCGTGTATCGCGTTGCAAAGGGTGAGCGATCGAATAGAAAACTGCTGAACAGTAAGACAACTGGCTGTTTTACAATGGAGACTAACCCCTAAATCGGCGAAACAATGAACATTGAAGACAGTTCTGCAATGCATGATAGCGGGTCGGCAGAGGAGCTATCTGCGACTGAAGTGCAGCGTCAGCTGAATGATGCACTTCAACAACTATCGCCAGAGCAATTGCAGGCACTTGCTGATTTTGCGGCTTATTTGGCCGATGCTGAAGGCGAAGCGACAGTTCAAGAGCTTTTGGCAATTCCTGGATTGTTGGAGCGAGTTAAGCAAATTCAAGCAACTCCTAATTCGGACTAAACACCCCCTAGAACACTGCGCGATCGCACCTTTCAATCTTTGACATAGAAAAAACGGGTAGACGGCTTGAGCAAAAATTGATTGCGCCTAATTTAAGATTGAGAATTGCAATAGCTATAGCCATATAACGCGATTTCCTTGGCAAATGCTTTCTCAATAATCTCTTTTTGACTAGTCGAAAAAATCTCTTGATAGGGGCTTTTGTCTGTTCGATATTTGCCTTTGGCGTATACTCCTAGCAATCCATCAAAGGGGATACCCAATTGATTAAACACCTCACCTAATTCCTGGTTTAACGATTCATACCGAATGACTCGATCCACCATAAGGTTACCTTGTTCATCGAGATACTTAGAATGATCAACACAAAACGATCGCTGTTGAAAATAGTCATCCAGTGACAGATCTTTCTTAGTGCGAACGTTAACGCTGTAGTAGTGAGACAGGGTTTTATCCCAAGAGTTTCGCTCTACGCAAAATTTGTAATAGTCGCGCCAGATTTCGTTAGAAACTCTAGCTCGAATTACTTTTGCGGGCATATGGTTGAAAAATTTGCGCCGCTTTAAAACATCACTAATTGTTTTGTTAACATTCCACCCTTTGCGATAAAACATCTCCGGCAAAGGGTTCCACAATCCTTGATAGTTTCTAGCAACGTGGGGTTCAACGTGAGGATAGATCGGCGTTGTAATGTCGTCGTCGTCGCAGTGCTGAGATAGAAATACTTCAATACTCGTGCCTGCTGTTTTGCGGGTTTTGATAAAAATAAATTTGTATTTGTGTGAAATAATCATTGACTTAATCCTTCAGCCCCCTGCACGCTTGACCCGGCATTTCAGAACTTCCCTGATGGCCTTAGATTAGATTTGCCGCCATTTGAGAGAACAGCCGATGGGGCTGGTGGTGGTGGTAGCGATTGGGGAGCCTGCCAGCAAATGGGCGATCGCGTCTTTCAAATATGTTGACGTCACACCCGCCGGAGTTTGGGCATTGTCGTCTACCGAGCCGCCATAGCGTAAGACACCTGCTTGGTCTAACAAAAATACTTCTGGTGTCCGTTCTGCGCCAAAGGCTTCGGCTACATCTTGGGTGACGTCGCGCAGGTAAGGAAAGTTGAGTTGGTACTCGGCGGCGAATTGCTTCATGTGCTCGAAGCTGTCTGCCGGATAGCTCTTTTCGTCGTTGGAATTAATGCCAATTAGGGTGACGCCCTGCGACTCGAACTCCTGCTGAATCTGCTTCAGCCGATCGACATACATACGGACGTAGGGGCAGTGGTTGCACATAAACACAACGCCGACTGCCTTGAACTGCTTCAGGTATTGGGCGAGGTGATGCACATCGCCGTCTGTGCCAGGGAGTTCAAAGTCTGGCGCATAGCTGCCAATGCGGGTGCTAGGTTTTTCCATAGGGCGGAGGGATAAGTCCAATGCGTGGCTGATTGATTGACCGTTGGTACTACCAATTTTGAGCGATCGCCTGATACCCAATTAATTTATAGACCAATTTTGCGGCTGTGAATTCTGAAACAACGGAATCGGCGATCGGAGCTAGTTCCATCACATCGCAGCCAATCACCTCATGGGATTCAAACACCTGTTTGAGGAATGTCATGAAGGCGTACCAGTTGAGACCGCCGGGTTCGGGGGTGCCAACGCCAGGAATCAGGGTGGGGTCAATGCCGTCGAGGTCGATGGTGAAGAAAACTTTTTTGGTTGGAATGGCGGCGACGGCGCGCTCAATCCAGTCGGGCTGCATGGCCATTTCGCGGGCGCGGAACACGGTCAGGTTCTTTTCTTTGATCAAATTGGCTTCTTCTTGGCAAATGCTGCGGATGCCGATTTGCACGGTGGGTAAGCCCATATCGACCACGCGGCGCATGATGCAGGCATGGTTGTGGATTGAACCTTCGTATTCGTGGCGCAGGTCGCCGTGGGCGTCAATTTGCACCACGGTAAACGGTTCGGTGGGGTTGGCCTGGTGGTAGGCAGCAACCAGTCCGGTGGTAATGCTGTGCTCGCCGCCTAGACCTATCACAAATTTGCCATCGGCAATCAGTTGTGCCACGGTATCTTGGGTGACTTGCAGCATTTCTTCGGCAGAGACCGGACGCTCGATGGTGTTGGCGATCGCCGGATGGGTATAAATTCCCACAGGCCACAGTTCGCGATCGAGTTCTTCGTCGTAATATTCCACCTGGTGAGAGGCGTCTAAAATGGCGGCAGGGCCATTCTCGCAGCCTTTGCGATACGTCGTCGTTGCCTCGTAGGGAATCGGCAAAATTACCACACGGGCGGCAACATACTCGGCGGCAACCTCATCTCCCAAAAACGGCTCCAAAAACGGCAGGTCGCCCGTCGGCGTGGTAGTCGGCGTGGTGGTTAGCATGGCAGAGTCGGGTTCCTTCAGGTCAGGCAGCAACATCTAATCCTATCTATTTTTACTGATCTCCATGCGCCCTATTTCTCCGATTACCCAAGATATTGTGCTAATTGGCGGTGGCCATAGTCATGCGATCGCCCTGCGGCAGTTTGGCATGAACCCGATTCCGGAGGTGCGACTAACGCTGATTACCGATGTCACCGATACGCCCTATTCGGGGATGCTGCCGGGATATGTGGCGGGGCTGTATGGCTTTGACGAATGCCACATTGATCTGCGGCCACTGGCGAATTTTGCCGGGGCACGGATGGTGGTGGATCGGGCGGTAGGGCTAGATTTAGAGCATAGTCGGGTGATTTGTGCCAACCGTCCGGCGATCGCCTTCGACCTGCTCTCGATCGATATTGGCAGCACGCCAGCGGTAGCAACGGTGCCGGGTGCCGCAGACTACGCCATTCCGGTGAAGCCAATTTCGCAGTTTTTGAGCCGTTGGGATGCGCTGGTGCAGCAGTTGGCGCAGCCGGATCACGCTCCAGCAGATCCGCTATCGCTGGGGATTGTGGGCGGCGGCACGGGAGGGGTGGAACTGGCGCTGGCCGTGCAGTCTCGGTTGCAGCAGATTGGCAGACAGGGGGGAGCATCTGCCCCAAATCCAACCCTGCATCTATTCCAGCGGGGATCAGAGCTGATGCCCGAACGGCGTCCGTGGGCGCGGCGAAAAATGCAGCACATTTTGGAAAAGCGGGGGGTTCAACTGCATCTCAACGAAGCAGTGAGCCAGGTGGGGGAGGACTGGGTGCAGTGTGAATCGGGGCTGAAGGTGGTCTGTGATCAGCTATTTTGGGTGACGCAGGCAGCGGCAGCTCCCTGGCTGCGGACGTCGGGGCTGGCCACCTGCGATCGCGGCTTTATCCAAGTCAACGACTATTTGCAATCGACTTCGCACCCCCAGGTGTTTGCCGCTGGCGATGTGGCGACGATGGTAAATCATCCTCGTCCGAAGGCGGGCGTATTTGCGGTGCGCCAGGGCAAGCCGCTCTACACCAATCTGCGTCGTGCCCTTCAGCAACAGCCACTTCAGCCTTTTGTGCCCCAGAAAGAATTCCTGATTTTAATTGGGTTGGGCGATCGCACCGCTGTAGCGTCGAGAGGTGCGATCGGGTGGGGTGCGGCGGCGTGGATCTGGCAGTGGAAGGAGCGGGTCGATCGGGCGTTTATGGATCAGTTTGTCAGTCTCCAGCCGATGACAATGGGGATGGAGTCGGGGGCGTCTGCGCCGTCTATAAACCCAATGCCCTGTGCCGGGTGCGGATCCAAAATTGGCAGCTCAGTCTTGGGGCGATCGCTGGCTCGCGTGCGTCAGGATTTTGGTGGATCAGATGGGGCACTAGACCGCGATGACATCTTGATTGGACTAAACGCGCCAGATGATGCAGCGGTGATTAGCGTTCCTGCAGGGCAAGTTTTGGTGCAAACCGTCGATTACTTTCGGGCCTTGGTCAATGACCCGTTTGTGTTTGGCCAAATCGCGGCCACCCATGCGCTGGGCGATTTATTTGCCATGGGTGCAACGCCTCACAGTGCGCTGGCGATCGCCACCCTGCCCTATGCCACCGATGCCAAGCACGAAGAATTGCTGTATCAACTGCTATCTGGAGCCGTCCAGGTGTTGACCCAAGCCGGTGCAGTCTTAATCGGTGGGCATACGAGCGCCGACTCCGGCCTGTCTTTTGGTCTGGCCTGTAATGGGTTGGCCATGCCCGAACGACTGCTGCGCAAAAGTGGCATGACTCCCGGCGACGTGCTGATTCTGACCAAGCCTCTGGGTACGGGCACCCTGTTTGCTGCTGATATGCAGCTCAAGGCCAAAGGTCGCTGGATTGAAGCGGCCATTCAGTCGATGCTCAGCTCCAATCAAGCCGCCGCCACGCTACTCCAAACTCACCAGGCCACTGCCTGCACCGACATCACAGGCTTTGGTCTGCTAGGGCACCTGAGCGAACTGCTGCACGCCTCCCACACTGCCGCCGAAATCTCCCTCGCAGCGCTACCCAGGCTCGACGGTGCTAGCGAAACTCTGGCTCAAGGCATTGTCAGCTCTCTGCATCCGCAAAACCTCCAAGCCGCTGCCCAAATTCAAAACCTCGCCTCGGTTGCCGCCCATCCCCTGTTTCCCCTGCTGTTCGATCCACAAACCTGCGGCGGCCTGCTCGCCAGCGTTCCGGCTGCAACAGCCAGCGATTGCCTGACCGCCCTTCGCAGCCATGGCTATGCCAGCAGTCAGGCGATCGGGCGGGTGGTGGCTCGTTCGGTTGAGCGATCGCCCCTGCTCATCAGCCTAGACGATCTAGATGAGGCATAATCACGACTCCAGATAGAGGATCGATCGCAGAATTAGGCTTTATGTTAAGAAAGGTATCGGTTCTAAGTCACAGGATTAAAACAGGAGTGAGCCGTTGACAAATACATCTAAGTCAGACAAATCTAAGTCAGACAAATCCAAACCCGGTCAATTTAAGCCGGGGGATGCGGTGCAGTGGCATAGTTCTCAGGGGACGATTAAAGGAGTCGTGAAGCAAAAGCTGACTGAACCCATAGAGATCAAAGGCCATCATGTAGCTGCCTCTCCCTCTAACCCAGAATATTTAGTTGTGAGCGATAAAACTGGCCAGGAAGCTGCTCACAAGCCAGACGTGTTAGAACCCATAGACCCAGATTAGAACGGGTTTATCTGTAAACTGAGTTTACTCAGGTGCAACGCGCCTTCTCTTACGGAAATGGACAACCATTTGCCAACAGCAGAGTTGTGGTGGCAAAGCCATAGCCAGACCGCAATACACCTCCTGCTCCAGCCCCTATTGGGCGTCAGATATAGGCGTTTCAACAGCGAAATAGGTAGACTAGATTGCTTTTAACTTCAACTATGGTGCCCCAGACTCCTCTAGTGCTCTCGCACCTGCTCTTGTCTAGTTTGGGAACTCAGGTTTCCTTGGATTATGCTGAGCGCATTCCGCAGGACGGTGGCCTTATTGTGGTAAGCAACCATCGCAGCTTTATGGATGCGCCGCTGTTGATGACGGT
Organism: Thermoleptolyngbya sp.; assembly: GCA_043752545.1. GTDB lineage: Bacteria > Cyanobacteriota > Cyanobacteriia > Elainellales > Elainellaceae > CASBQJ01. The sequence continues at coordinate 2,416 of JAYUYI010000047.1, read as the reverse complement.
TTTGAGTCAGCCGATCCGGTTTGCCTGCCACCATTACATGGGTCAAGTCCCGGTCTTGCGCGAGATTGTCATGGCTTTGGGCTGTGTTCCGTTAGATAGTGCCTCTCAAAAGCAGCAATTTTTGCGTCAGGCCAGTCAGCTATTGCAATCTCGACAAACGGTGGGGATTTTCCCGGAAGGCGCACAGCCGATGGTGCAGCAAACGGTGCCAAATCAGGTGGGTGCCTTTCAGCGCGGGTTTGCTCATTTGGCACTGCGGACGGACAAATCTACTCAACCCGATCGCCCAGAGGCAGACGGATTGACGCGATCGCCCAGGCAAGATCTGGCTGTTTCGCCGACGCAAAATGTGGCTGTTTTACCGGTGGCGATCGCTGCCCGTGAGGAAAGTGTGTGTCCGGCCATTCCGCTACCGCTGCTGGGCTTGTTTGACCCGTCTGAACCCCTGTTTCAACAATTGGGCTGGCATCCGCTGGTGCTTTATCATCAAGTTAGAGTATTAGTCGGGCGACCGTATTGGATAACTCCATCACAGCGGCAGATGTACCGAGGCAAACAGGGTAAAACAGTTGTCAACGAACTGACCCAGTATTGCCAAACTGAGATTGCTCATCTTCTTGACCAGGGTTGTGCTTAGATAATGACGCTAAACATTAAAAGTTCTCTTTGTTTTTTAACGCCTAGTGGGCTGCGTCCGCAGCACCCGCTGTTTGTGTTCTTACCAGGGATGGATGGCACTGGGCAATTGCTCCGAACTCAAACAGGAGCCTTAGAGGTTGACTTTGACGTTCGCTGCCTAGCGATTCCACCAGACGACCAAACGGGCTGGGATGAGTTGACGGATCAAGTTTTAGAGCTGATTCATACCGAAATCGCCAAACATCCAGCAGGGCGACCCGTCTATCTCTGCGGCGAATCGTTTGGCGGGTGTCTGGCGCTCAAAGTAGCGACTCAGGCACCCCAGTTGTTCGATCGGATTATTTTGGTGAATCCAGCATCGTCCTTTGACCGTCGTCCTTGGATGCTATGGGGTGGGCAAATTATTCAATGGTTTCCTAGCTTCTTATACGAATGGTCTTCTGTCGGATTAATCCCTTTTTTAGGGGATCTCAGCCGGATTTCGCCGGATGATCATCAGGCATTTTTTAGCGCTGTTCGGACTGTGCCAAAGGAAACGTCGCTGTGGCGGATATCGCTGCTGCAATCGTTTAGGCTAAACGACCTGCCCCTCACTCGGCTCAAGCAGCCAGTTTTGCTAATTGCCAGTGGTAGCGATCGCCTGCTCCCATCCATCCCCGATGCGGAAGCGCTGGTGTGCCAGTTGCCCAACGCCAAGCTAACTACACTACCCCACAGTGGCCACGCCTGTCTGTTGGAAAAAGACGTTAACCTTTACGAAATCCTCAAATCTCAGCAGTTTCTGCAGCCGATGCTGGTACAGTAATCATTTCAGAGTATATTTTCTGGCAATGGAATAAACTCTGACTCGTGGGGTACGCCTACAAAGCGACCTGCTTGCCAATCAGCCTTAGCTTGCTCAATTCGTTCTGGGCGGCTAGAAACAAAATTCCGCCACTTGTATCGTGTTCCGACCGGGTCGCCGCCGACCACTACGCATCGAGCGGCAGTGTCTGCTGTGACGGTAATTGATTCGCTTGGGGGCAAAATTGCCAGTCGCTGCGGCGCTAACCGTTCACCGTTCAGACTCAGATTTCCGGTGACGCTGTAGATTGCCTGCTCTGGATAATCATTGGGAATGGTGACGGGCGTCTGGGCTGGCAGCACCAGATCCAAATAGATCATGGCAGAGAAAGCTTTGACGGGGGACGTATACCCAGCGGCTTGGCCAGCGATTAATGTGAACGACACGCCATGGTCTTGCCAGGTCGGCAGGTCGGCAGCGGCATAGTGATAGAAGGCCGGATCGGTTTCTTCATCGGCTTCGGGCAAGGCAATCCAGGTTTGGATGCCATGCAGCTTGGTTTCGCCGCTGCGCAGGATGGCAGGAGTGCGCTCTGAGTGCGTAATCCCACTGCCCGCTGTCATCCAATTCACGGCACCTGGATGAATTTCTTGAACGCTGTTGAGACTGTCACAGTGTAAGATGACGCCGTCAAATAGGTAAGTCAGCGTGGCCAAGTTAATGTGTGGATGAGGGCGCACGTCTAAGCCCTGCCCTGGGGGAAACACCGCCGGCCCAATGTGGTCAAAAAAGATGAATGGCCCCACCATTTGCCGCATTTCGTGGGGCAAGAGGCGGCGCACCCAAAGTGACCCACCTAGGTTTTTCTCGTCTGGTTCAAGAATTTGGCGAATGGGATGAAGCATATGACCTGGCAGCTACAGAACTAACGGCGGGATGGCCAAGGGCGGCACCCACCGTTAGGTTTGGATTTTGTCAGATCATATCGTAACG
>JAYUYI010000046.1:0-2197 GCA_043752545.1 Thermoleptolyngbya sp. | reverse complement strand
TTTTGTGGTCAGACCCTGATCTCGATGTGGTAGATTTTTATGCCTGCGATCGCCAGGGCAACCGTAAAACCCGGTTTACCACTACAGAAGCCGTATGTTTTTTAATTAAATATGACCTAAAACGCAGCGTTCCCAATTTGAGGGTGGGACTCGATTTTTATAGTTATTTAACGGGCGATATTTTGTTTCGCTCCTTTGACGACGATGTGCAGTTGCGATCGCGTCAACCGGGCTATGTCAAATCGCTGTGTGTGATTCCCAGTCATTTGTTAAAGTCGGGGAAATATTTTGCCAGCTTGCAAATTGGCATTCATAATATTCGCTGGATTGTGAATGATGCCGTCTTAGAACAGGTGTGGGTGGAATCGATCGATGGGGTAAATCGTTACTATGCCGATGCCCGACCGGGTGTAATTATGCCAGAACTGAGTTGGAATCATGTGGTACAAGAAATTACGTCAAGCGTTCAAGCAGTGGCTTTATGGTAGCTGTCCTGGTATAGCGGGAGCGTTTCCATACTTTGGCACAAAAGTTTATTTTCCTGCACGCTCTCACATCTTTAATCTTGCCTGCAAACAGGGAATTTATGAGATGCAAAATGTATTCTTATTGCAATCTCTAATTCAACCCAACAGCGTGTATTTTGATGTTGGGGCAAATATTGGACTGATGGCAGTTCCGTTCCTTGTGCATTGTCCAACTTGCAAAGTAGTATCGTTTGAGCCATCTTCCAATAGCCTGAGCTATCTGAAGCGCACGGTTGCAGGCAGTGAGTTTGGCGATCGCTGGCAGGTAATTGGTAAAGCGGTGGGCAGCGCAGAGGGAGAGCTTGATTTTTGGATTGCTCCAGCCGCAGAGGGCGCGTTTGACGGATTGCGGGCAACCCGTCGCGTGTCAGCACCGGAGACAATTCGAGTGGCGGTGACGACGCTGGATCGGGAGTGGGAAGCGCTAGGAAAGCCCAGGGTTTCCGTGATCAAGCTGGATGTGGAAGGGGCGGAATTGGCGGCGTTGACGGGGGCGATCGCCTGCATCCAAGCCGAACAGCCCTGCATTTTGGTGGAGTGGAATGCAGCCAATTTGCACGCCTATGACTGTCCGCCCGAGCGGTTATTGGCATTTGCTGATCAGATTGGCTATCAGGTGGTTGCGGTACCGAGTTTATTACCCGTTGCCAATCCTACGCTGCTGCACCTCCACATGCAGCAAACAGAGAACTTTTTGCTTATGCCTGCTGGCCTAGCTTAAACCCACAAATTAAATCATTTTGACCTACTTCTGGCAGGGCGAACGACCGTTCGCCCCTACCTGTCGGTACCCTCTTTATCCCTTGGCGATCGCCCCTTATGCCCTCTATTTGTTTTTGTCCTGGTCTCAATGATTTGCCACCACCGTTAGCTGGCCAAACAGGATGGCCGTGGACAGAAGATGGCTCAGATAACTCTCTGGAGATGCTTTCAAGCATTCAGGCGGCTGGCTATCCGCGCATCAGCATCATCACACCCAGTTACAACCAGGGAGAATTCATTGAAGCCACCATCCGCTCTGTGCTGCTCCAGGGATATCCCAATCTGGAATACATCATTATGGACGGCGGCAGTACGGATCAAACGGTTGAGCTGATCAAACGATATGAGCCTTGGATTACCGCTTGGGTCAGTGCAGGCGATCGCGGTCAGTCCCACGCCATCAACAAGGGTTTGGCGCAGGCTTCGGGCGATATTTTGGCCTATTTGAATAGCGATGACTATTACCTGCCGGGGGCGTTGCTGCGGGTTGCCGAGTATCATCGGCAGTTCCCCAACGCTGATCTATTGCATGGGCGCTGTCGCTATGTGGATGCAGTGGGAACACAGGTGGCAGAGCAGTTTGGCCAGATTAGCAGCCTGGACGAGATTGTGGATTTGTGGGAGGTGTGGTGGGCGCAGCGGCAGTTTGTGCAGCCGGAGGTGTTTTGGACGCGGCGCATCATGCAGCGAGTGGGAAATTTTCGCGAGGAGCTGCACTATGGCATGGACTATGACTACTGGTGTAGGATTCTGGCGGCAGGCGGGACGGTGGGGCGGGTGGAGGCCGCGATCGCCTGTTTTCGGTTGACGCCGCATCAAAAATCGAGTCAGCGCGGGGCGGTCGCTGCCGAATTGCTGACGATTGTGCAGCCGCTGCTGTGGCCAGAGAGTTCATCTGGATTACCCAC
>JAYUYI010000045.1:0-2199 GCA_043752545.1 Thermoleptolyngbya sp. | reverse complement strand
AACAAGATGTCGTGTCCGGCCAGGGTGCCTGTGGCAAAGGTGGGATGTTCTGCCGCATCGCGCCCCGTCAAAATTGGCTGTTCTATCGGATCTTGAATAGTCTCCAGAATCCGGAACAGGTCGGGATGCACATCGACATCGTCTTGAAAGTAGGAAATCCAGTCAATATCGGGATCGGCCAGCCAATATCCCAGCCCCACATTCATCGCATTCGGCAAACCCCGATTCTGCGGAATCCGGATCAGCGGCACCTGGTAGGTATCGGCAATTCGCTGATTTTCGGCAACGTTTGCTGGCGTGGAGGCGTCGTCTACAATCACTACTGGTGCGCCCAGCTTCAGGATTTGGGGGAGCGATCGCCCCAAACTCTCGGGTCGGTTATAAGTCGTCATGACCACCGCATACCGGAGGGATTTGATCAGTCCCCGCTGCTGTGCTGCTACTGCCGATAGCTGATCTAACAGGGGCTGCAAATGCACTCCTGGCACAGGCGGCAACCCCTCGGGCGGATGTTTGGCAAACACCACAAATACGGCATTGGCATAAATCGGCTGAAACCTGCGCAGGACTTCTAAGCCAAAGGGTGGCTCGATCTCTGCCACCATGCCCTTATGAAACAAGACGTACTCAAAATGCGATGGCGGCAGCCGATAGGTGACGTTGTAGTGGTAATTGCCAGGGAAAAATTCAATGAACTCGTTGGGAGCCAGAATTGCATCCAATGGCTGCACATGCGCCTGCAAAAAGTCGCGGGTTTGTAGCCAGTAGTCGTCATCTAAGGGGAAGGGCATGGGGGAAAGGCGGAAGGATGAAGGATGGCCGTAGGGGCGAACGGTCGTTCGCCCCGGAAAGGCGGAAGGATGAAGGGAAATGGGTTGGGGCAAGTAGCCGTTTAGGATTGGAAAAGCATTAGGGGAAATGGGTTGGCTTCGTTACCGATTTACTCTCCTTCGATTGGCAATCCCAATTTTCGCTTGAGTTTGAACCAACTGTCTCGCAGTTGCCAGAATTTGCTGGTTTTCATGGCGTTGATGGTGGCGATCGCCTCTTGGTGCGATCGCCGTTCGATTTCTAGTTTTTCTTTAATCTTTTTCAAATCAATTTGGAGCCGTTGAACCGTTTGGATGGTTTTTCCGGGGGCAAATTCTTGTTTCCAAAACATAAATCGCAGGCGCGAATTGGCCTCTCGCCAGGCTGGCTTGCCCCGGTAGGTAACGTTATCGCGGGTATCCTCTCGCCAATAAAATTCGGAGGTGGCTTCGTAGCTAAATACAAACGGGGTACGCTGACACAGATGCAGCAATAAACAAAAATCTTCGCCCAAATCCATCAGCGGATCGTTGCCGACAATCTCGTTCAAAGTGGCGCTGCGAGCCACGTAGCTATTGGAGGTAATGTAGTTTCTAAAATTGAGCAGTTCATCTAAATCAAACGGTAAATAGTGCGCCAATCCGGCTGAAATTAGGCGCTCGGGTGCCGTGTCATTGCCCGATTCCAGCACTTTGAAAGAGCCAGAGTAGGCTACTCCGGCGGCAGGCGATTGCTCCAGGCGGGTGATTAAGCTATGGACATGGTTGGGATGGATCGCATCGTCGTCATCCAAAATTGCAAAATAGTCTGACGTCACAGCGGCGAGGCCATCCCACAGCGTTTTACTGCGATAGCCAGAGGGAGGGCTGTCAATGACTGTGATCGGCAGGCGATCGCCATATTGACTGAGCAATTCGTCTAAGCCGTCGATGTCTCGATATTTAACCAGCAGTACGGCTACGTTTTTGTAGGTTTGTTTGGCAATGCTGTCGAGCGATCGCCCCACAAATGCGGTGCCGCGTCCGCCCGCTCGCACAATAAACTGCACCTGCCCATTCTCTGGGCGATCGCGGTGGACAGCGGGAATAAAGCCTTTGCGTTGAATCAGCTCTTGATGGTGCGGCACCAGGTCGAGCAATAGCTTTTCGAGCGTGTAGTGCTGCAAAAAAATCTGGTGCGCTGCCGCCGTCATTGCCTGAGCCACCTGAGGATGCTGACGAATCCAGTCCATGTGAGCCGCAATGTGTTGCACCTGCGCTGGGGGTGCCAAATCGGGATCAATATAGAGCACCGAGTCGCCAAAGGCATGGCGAATAAACGGATGCTCGCCGCAAATCGCCACCGCCCCCGCCGCCACAATTTCAAAAATGCGCATGGACGGCACCCCCG
>JAYUYI010000044.1:0-2200 GCA_043752545.1 Thermoleptolyngbya sp. | reverse complement strand
CCACATGCAGCGTAATCTGAGCTTGCTCAATTCCCTTAGCCGTTAGCCGCTCTAGCAACTCTGGCGTAAAGTGCAAACCCGCCGTGGGAGCCGCCGCCGAACCGGGGCGATCGCCATACACAGTCTGATATTGCTCAGGATCCACCTCGCTCTGGGTAATGTAGGGCGGCAACGGCACCTCCCCCAGTGCTTGAATGGCTGAGAGGAGAGGGCGATCGCTCGGCAGCTCAAACTGCAATATGCGCCCAGACGTAGCCGGATCGACCGCTACTATCGTGGCTTCCAGGCTTCCGTCTGGTTCAGCTACCTCTGGATCTGAACCATTCACGGTTTCCCCAACGCCTACGTCCGCCCCCCGCTTAAAGAACCGAATCCGTGCCCCCGGCTTCAACCGTCTTCCTGGCTTCACCAGCGCCAGCCACCGATCAGCGGCCTGCTCTTCTAAGAGCAGCACCTCCACCTGCGCGCCGCCAACCTTGCGGCCATGCAGCCGAGCAGGCAATACCCGCGTGTTGTTCATCACCAGCAAATCGCCCGGTTGCAGCAATTCGGGCAGTTCTCGAAAAATGCGATGGTTGTAGGTAGGCGGCGATGCGACCACTAACAGCCGAGAGCTATCTCTGGGTACTGTTGGGTTCTGGGCAATTTGCTCAGGCGGAAGGTGATAATCGTAAGCCGATAGGCTCCAGTCGTCGTCTAAGTCTAAAGATTCTGGCGGCAAAGCAAACGACATTGATAACAGCAAAAGAAGAGAGTCTAGGTGCCTGAACGGTTGAAATTGGGGAGAATTCCCCATACGACTTAGGGGATGTCTCCCCTATTAACTTTGAACAGGACTGCGACAATAAGAATGTAACAAAGATAGCAGTTGCTAGGGTTAGCTAGTTATGGAATACATTTATTACCTTGCAAATGCCAGTTTAACCCTGAGGGTGGTGGAATACCTCCACGGTGCAACTTGGCTGTCTGTCCGCTTCATGACAGTTATCCATCAAATCGATGGCTGGGTCGTTAAGGTAAAACTCGATCGTGAACTAGATATTGACGGAGATAAAGACTTTCGCTCATTTTTGAACGAGCTAGGCATCCCTTACGAACCCGACATCCGCGTCCGGATGGCGCTATGGGGTTTAGAAACCGGACAATCGCCTGTGGATGTGATGCGCCGCTATCAGGTAGCGGTCGTCTCTCACGGTAGCCCCGAACGTGGCGAAATTGAAGAATTTCGTCGGCAGTTTGTTCAAGGTCTAGGATATTGCCCTGAAACACTGGCCTAAGTGCATAGTGGTAAGTCAGCAGTTTAGATTTGGTAGCAAAAACCAGCGTCAGGCATCTCTTCAGCCTGTCTCACGCTGGTTTTTAAGTGGGCTTTTAAGTTAGACAGCTGTGAGTGAGGCCAGCGGCTCGGGAATGGACGCTGAGGGAGCCTGAAACTCACCTGTAATCACATATTCCAGCCGCAGCTTCAACCAAGTAATAATTTGAGGGTTGGTTGAGATTACTGCCGCGCAGGGTTGCGGGCAGCGCACTTTAGTGGCGGCCATTTCGGGCGCTTCTAGAAATGCTGGCTGAAGCACTAGCCAAAAGTCGATTTCTTTACCTTGTTCGCCATAAAACCGGGTTCGTTCTTTGAGCGATTCATCGAGCGGTTCTTCTTCGAGCAAGAATTTTTGGCTGGCGAGAATGTAGTAGTAGGTAGTCATGGGGAATTAAGGATGAAGGATGAAGGCGGAAGGTGGGGGTGGGATTATCTGCCCTGGATTGCCTGCTGCATTTCGCGGACGGCGCGATCTAGGCCGACGAGGACGGCGCGGCTGATGATGCTGTGGCCGATGTTGAGTTCTTCCATGCCGGGTAGTTGGCCGATAGGATAAACGTTCCAGTAGGTGAGGCCGTGGCCTGCATTTACCCGGAGTCCGGCGGCGATCGCCTGCTCACAGCCTGCTGCCAGATGGGCTAGTGCTTGAGCACGGGTTGAGTCGTCAGCGGCATCAGCATAGCGCCCGGTGTGTAGCTCAATCAACTGTGCCCCCACGGCGGCGGATGCGTTAATTTGAGTGGGTTCGGCGTCGATGAACAAACTGACGGGGATGCCAGCACCTTGAAGCTGAGTCACGACGTCGAGCATCCGGTCTTTTTGGCCAGCGATATCGAGTCCGCCTTCGGTGGTCACTTCTTGCCGCCGCTCTGGAACTAGCGT
>JAYUYI010000043.1:0-12974 GCA_043752545.1 Thermoleptolyngbya sp. | reverse complement strand
ATGTCGATCTATCTTCACAATGCTGCATGGTTGGTCGATGTTGCCGTGGTTGGTCGCCATTAATCTGGACTCACCGCTCACTAACTGCCTTAAGGGGTAGATCGCAGTTGATCTCGTAACGAGTGTTTTAGTAACAGGATTGGTTGATTGTTAATGGCCTGCAAGATTAAAGGATTTAGCTGATGCGCCAAGTTAACTTTGTCGTCATCTTTGTCATCTGCCTTGCTCTGGTACTGTTTGGGATTGAGAATACAGAGCCAGCGGTGATCCACATTGTGGAAGGTACAAATTTACAGGCACCACTGTCGATTGAGTTGCTTCTGGCAATGGGTCTTGGAGCTGTACTGGCTTGGGTCTTTAGTGTGTGGAATCAGCTGCAAAATTTGTTGGAGTCTGGAAAAGAACTTCAGAGTCGCGATGTTCGCATTCAAGAGTTGGAGCAAGATGTGCAGCGCTACAAGGTGGAGTTGGAAGAACAGCAGCGACTATTGCCCGCGTCTCAGCCTAAAACCCAAGATGCAGAAGTAACAGAGATTTTTGCAAAATAAATGTCTGGAGCTGCGGGCTTTCTCTGTCAAGCTGTAATGGCTAGACAGGCTACCCGTTTCGACGATCTAAACTTATACAGGTAAGCCGATCCCGTGCAGGTTCAACCGCTCAATCTCTGGAGTCTTTGGGTACCATTTGCTCTATTGGGGTTGATTATGCTCATGGCTGTTTATTTGGTGCGTACTAGTACCCGATGAGTGCTCCTCTAGAACATACTGCCGTGCGTCTGTCCTCCGTCTCCGTTCCCCTACGTTGTTTGAACGCCCATGGCTCTATCGCTAGCACAAAATGCGATCGCCCTTCTCATAGATCTGGCAGAGCGTGGAGAAATTGACCCTTGGGATGTCAAGGTGATTGAGGTGATTGATCGCTTCTTGAGCCAGTTGCAGCCCGTCCAAGCCGTTGAAGCAGGAAGAACCCTGTATGAAACAGACTTGTCTCAATCGGGGCAGGCGTTTTTGTATGCGTCGATGCTGGTGTTGCTGAAAGCAGACAGCTTGGCGCGTTCGGGCACCCAGGAAGAGCCTGAGCCAGAAGACGAGTTTTTGGACGATGAAGTGGTGCGTAACCCGCTGCCGCTGAGTCTAGAGCGACAAATTCGGCGGCGCGCGGTGGCGCGGCCAGTTCAAAATCGTCGGGTGACGCTCAAGGAGCTGATTACCCAATTAGAAGTGATGGCCGCTGCCGTAGCCGATCAAAAACCCCGGCAGCGGATGCGTCGCCCTCGACCCCAATCGCATACCCAGGCTGTTCGTGCCATCACCGAACTGGCACACCAGGAAAACCTGTCTGAAATTGCAGCAGCACTAGAGCAATTTTTACAAGACCATTGGGAAGAGGTTCGCCAAGGTGAAGAGTGGATGGAGTTTGAGGCGTTGCTAGATTTATGGGTTAGCTCTGATGCCTGTGAGGTGATTCAGCAAACCAATCAACACCACTCGCTCCAGAGCGATCGCGTTGGTGTCTTTTGGGCGCTGCTTTTTCTCTCGGCTCAGTCTAAGGTAGAGCTTTTACAGGAAGAGTTTTATCAAGATTTACGAGTCCGCAGTTTAACGGACGAAGAGCAGTCGCAACCCGTCGATATCTCCGTAATTGCCTTGTTAGACTAGCCGGATTAGAGCTAGGGTAGCGTGAAGGATAGGTCAGACGTGACGAAGATTCTGTGAAATTACCCAGTTCCCCCTGGCGATCGCCAAAATATAGGGAACACTGGTGACAGGCTGTATCTCTTAGATTTGTTTGTAAGGTAGTAAATTAGCCCAGGGTTAGATCAATATCTATGAAAGCCATGATCCTCGCTGCTGGTAAAGGTACGCGCGTGCGGCCCATTACCTACACAGTCCCCAAGCCCATGATCCCCATTTTGCAAAAGCCCGTGATGGAGTTTCTGTTAGAACTCCTTCGGCAGCATGGCTTTGACAAAATTATGGTGAACGTAAGCCACCTTGCCTACGAAATCGAAAGCTATTTTCGCGATGGTCAACGGTTTGGGGTTGAAATTGCCTATTCGTTTGAGGGACGCATCGTAGATGGCGAACTAGTAGGGCAAGCTCTCGGTTCCGCAGGTGGGATGCGACGGGTTCAAGATTTTGCCGGGTTCTTTGATGATACGTTTGTGGTGCTCTGCGGCGATGCCCTAATTGATTTAGATTTGACCGAAGCTGTCCGCTGGCATCGCGAGAAAGGGGCGATCGCCACCATCGTGATGAAAACTGTACCCAAAGAGGAAGTTTCTAGCTACGGAGTGGTTGTGACCGATGAGTCGGGACGCATCCAAGCCTTCCAAGAAAAGCCTACCGTCGAAGAAGCCTTAAGCACCAGCATCAACACCGGGATTTACATTTTTGAACCCGAAATTTTTGACCATATTCCATCAGGCGAAGAATTTGATATTGGTAGCGACCTCTTTCCCAAACTAGTCGCAGAAGGCGCGCCGTTCTACGGTATCCCGATGGATTTTGAATGGGTCGATATTGGTAAAGTGCCCGACTACTGGCACGCGATCCGTGGCGTCTTAACCGGGCAGGTCAAAAACGTCTCCATTCCGGGTCATGAGGTAGCTCCTGGAATTTACACGGGCATTAATGTGGCTGTGAACTGGGATAAGGTGGATATTCAAGGTCCTGTCTACATTGGCGGCATGACCAAAATTGAGGATGGAGCCAGGATTATTGGCCCTTCCATGATTGGGCCTAGCTGTCATATTTGCAGCGGTGCCACTGTCGATAACAGCGTCATTTTCGAATATTCTCGCCTCGGTCCCGGTGTGCGCCTAGTAGACAAGCTCGTCTTTGGTCGCTATTGTGTTGACAAAACAGGTGCCTCAATCGATGTGCAAGCCGCTGCACTAGACTGGCTGATTGCCGATACCCGAGGAGATATTCCCACCGAAACTCCAGTAGAGCGACAGGCGATCGCCGAACTCTTGGGCACCGACGCTCGCTAGGCATCACCTCTTTATCGCCCATTCTCAACTCAGCCTCATGCGCCGCAGGGGGTCGTCTAAAGCCTATAAAAAACCCAGCTGTTGAAGAAAATCGGCTTCAACAGCTAGGTTGACTTGTTCTTCGTTTAGCTAACTTAACAAAGCATTGATGGATTAGTGATAAGATTAGTTTAATTGAGAAGATCTAAAAAATAAGTTATTTGTATTGTTACGGCAGAAGCAGCTGTACCTTCCTAGGGATTAGAGCAAGGCTTTCGGAACAATTCTTACAACAGTTTTAAACCCGTTTAATGCCTAAGGACTGAGACATGATCACCCCTAATGTATATTACCTTAGAGTAGATTCTGATACTCGCAATCACAAAGGCTCCTTCATTCAAGATACCGTTTATCAGTTGATCGAAATTGATTCATCTGGTTGGGCTCTAATTTGCCAAGATCAAACCACCTGCCACTATGTAGATCCGGCTTTTTTGCAAGAAACGCCTACCTAATCCAGGGTAAGATGGCTGTTTCTATTCAAAAACGAGCCAAACGCTTTGAGGTTGACAATCTACAGGCAATTTTTCCCAGGTAAGCCTTTCGATTTCAAAAACCAGAAATTGGGTTCAATCCAGTGCAGCTCCAAAAGAACTCGCTGGATTTTTATGTGAGGGTTTATTCTGGGGTTTCCCACACTTCTTTGGAGATTTCTTGCAATCTTTATTTTTAATTTTAGAGTTTTTAGTAGAGGTGTTTAGTAGCCCTGCTTCTACCCTCACAGAGGAGAGTAATGAACTAATGGACCACTCATTTTGGTTCTACGGATTTGCCTTATTTGGGATTATTTTGATCCGCTACTTTCTGATTGCAGGCGGCACCCATGTCCTGCTTCATCAAGTTTTCAAACCGTTTCTGATGCGCCGAGGACTGCACCTCAAACCTCCTGTGAGTCGCTCGATCCGTAGAGATATTCGCTTATCGATTGTCTCAGCTGTCATTTTTGCTCTCTGTGCAGCGCTGATCATTTCTGCCTACGACTTAGGAGAAACGCGGCTTTATTCCAACCTGCCGCAGTATGGCTGGTGGTATTTGGGAGTTAGCTTCATTGCCGTTCTGATCCTCCAAGACACCTACTTTTATTTCATTCATCGACTGTTTCATCACCCCCCCCTGTTTAAGCACCTGCATCAGGGGCACCATCGCTCTGGAGATCCAACTCCTTGGACATCGTTTGCCTTTGATCCGCTGGAGGCTCTAGCTCAAGCGCTATTTTTAGTCGGGGTAGTGTTCGTCATCCCGCTGCATTTCATTATCCTACTAGGGATCATTATGACCATGACGATATGGTCAGTGATCAATCATTTGGGGCTTGATCACTTTCCGCCGTCAGCTTTGCGGGCTTGGCTAGGTCAATTCTGTATCGGTTCAACGCACCATCTGATCCACCACCGCCGCTACACCTGCCACTACGGGCTGTATTTCACCTTTTGGGATAAGGTATTAGGAACTCATGACCCAACCTATGAACGGCTTGTAGACGCCAATTTGGCCTCCCTGCAAGACAGCCCAGGACGGTAAGAGACTTGCAGTCTGAGGTAGAACTTGGGTGAGCATTAGCCTGGTTGGACGTTGAACTAGGCTGCAATCCCCCGCAGTTTTTGGGTATTTTGCAGCAGACTCTGCGCAAACTGGTCAAATCGCTTGGAGAGGGCTTCGTCTACTAAGTTACCATTGGCGTCAAAGGCTTTCCAGGCTTGACCCACCGCAATTTGCTCGGGAATCACCCAGCCATGCACCCACCGCAGAATGACGCGCAGATCATTGAGGGCGTTACTGTTGGATTGGCCGCCTAAAACGCTGATCAATCCTGTAACTTTGTCAGACAGTTCGTCGAAGCTCATTAAATCTAGGGCGTTTTTGAGCACGCCGCTCACACTGCCGTGATACTCGGGTGTAGCCAAAATTAAGCCGTCTGCTTGGTTTACGGCTTGGCGTAATTTGGCAACGTCGGGATACGCGGTGTAATCATCCCCGCCATCGCAGAACGGTAGGGTCATGGTTCGCAAGTCTAAGATTTCTACTGTTGCACCCAATGTTTCGATCCGCTGAGTGGCGATCGCCAGTGCCTTTTGGCTGTAGGAGTCTGGGCGCAGACTGCCGCCAATTCCAACAATTTTGACCATGATGAGACAATTCAAAAATCTAGTTTATGAGAGGTTTACTCTGACATGTCGATGAGCATAGCATCAAAACAAACTCGTTATGAGTTTGCCTAAGCGTCTTTTTAGAGCCAAACATACCTCCTGTCCTACGCGTTCTCTTGTGAGAATGGTTAGGATAAGGAAGGGGTTACACTAGTTTGTAGGATGCAACCCTTTGAAGGCACATACAGGCCAAGGTGCACAAAGGCATGGGCGTTGTCATTACTTGATGTTTTAGATCAATCTGCTTCTTCGATCTTTAACGTTTCTGAATAGATTCAATCCGCTTGGCAACGCAAACATCTACTGAAAACCGTAGCATAACAGGTTGGGCTTAGGAGCCGAAAGGGCAGTTTGATATGAATGATTCTCAGAAGAAATTGCTGATAGAGCAGGGTCAAGCTGGCAAGGTTCGGCACTCGCGGACAACAGGTTCTGCGGCAACAGGCGCGCTTACCGCTGTCTGGCTCATGCTTCAGGGTGTACTTGTAAGTGCTCCGGCATTAGCACAAACGACAAAAGCGCAAGAGCCTCTCACGTACAGCGGTTTGCTGGAGAAAATCGAAGAGGGGCAGGTTAATAAAATTGAGTTAGATACGGCTCGCGGTGTGGCTCAAGTTTATCTCAAAGAGCGTAATTCCACCCCTCAAGAGGTGGCACTCTTTGCGGACGAGCTCAATAACCAGCCGCTGATTGAAGCTGCACGCGCCAACAATGTTGATCTAGATGCCAAACCCACAGCCGATGGCAGCGCAGCTACCTGGCTGTTAACTCATGCGCTCCTGGCATTCCTACTGATTGGGGGACTGCTGATGGTGTTGCGCCGCTCGGGCAATGCCTCGGGACAGGCGATGAGTTTCGGCAAGTCGCGGGCGCGCTTCATGATGGAAGCCAAGACCGGCGTCATGTTCGATGACGTAGCCGGGATTGAGGAAGCCAAGGAAGAACTCCAAGAAGTTGTAACGTTCCTCAAGAAACCAGAGAAATTTACGGCAGTGGGCGCAAAGATTCCTAAGGGCGTGCTGCTAATAGGACCTCCAGGAACCGGAAAAACACTGTTAGCAAAGGCGATCGCCGGAGAAGCCGGTGTGCCGTTCTTCAGCATTTCTGGCTCCGAATTCGTCGAAATGTTTGTGGGCGTCGGAGCTTCTCGCGTTCGCGACCTGTTCAAAAAAGCAAAAGAAAACGCACCCTGCATTATCTTTATTGATGAAATTGATGCGGTTGGGCGGCAGCGGGGAACGGGGATTGGCGGTGGCAACGACGAGCGAGAACAGACCCTAAACCAGCTACTCACCGAAATGGACGGCTTTGAAGGCAACGCCGGCATCATTATTATTGCGGCCACGAACCGGCCTGATGTGTTGGATTCGGCCTTGCTGCGTCCTGGTCGGTTTGACCGCCAAGTGATGGTCGATTTGCCTAGCTACCAGGGACGCTTAGGAATTCTGCAAGTTCATGCCCGCAACAAAAAGCTAGCGCCAGAAATTTCGTTAGAGGCGATCGCCCGCCGCACCCCCGGATTTTCGGGAGCAGACCTAGCCAACATGCTAAACGAGGCCGCAATTCTGACGGCTCGCCGCCGCAAGGACGCGTTAACCCCGCTAGAAATTGACGATGCCATTGACCGCGTCACGATTGGACTAAAGCTCAATCCATTGATGGACAGCAAGAAAAAGCGACTGATTGCGTACCACGAAATTGGCCATGCCCTGCTGATGACGCTGCTGCCCAATACAGACCCATTGGATAAAGTCACCATTATCCCGCGCTCTGGTGGCATTGGTGGCTTTGCCAAACCTGTACCCAGTGAAGATAGCGACTTTGGACTAGAGAGCCGCTCCAGAATTTTGGACAACATCAAAATTTATTTGGGTGGTCGCGCCTCTGAAGAAGAAGTGTTTGGCCATGATGAGGTGACGCAGGGAGCTACCGGAGACATTCAAGCAGTGGCAGACTATGCTCGCCGCATGGTCACCCGCTATGGCATGTCTGACTTGGGGCCACTGGCGTTAGAGCGATCGGGTAGTGAAATCTTCCTGGGTCGAGATTTGATGGGGCAATCGGTTGAATATTCCAATGAGATGGCTGTCAAAATTGACCATCAGGTGCGAACGATTGTCTTTACCTGCTATGGAGAAGCGCGTCGCTTAATTCGGGAAAATCGCATAGCAGTCGATCGGCTGGTAGAACTGCTGCTAGAGCAGGAAACGATCGAAGGCGATCAGTTTCGCCAAATTGTTGCCGAATATACCTCCTCTGCCGATCAGCAGCTCGTTGGGCAAACGATCTAGACGTGATTAACCCGTAGAGACGCAATTAATCGCGTCTCTACGGGTTAAAATCTCTACGGGTTAAAAAGACGAGCCGGGCTGCTTCAGAAATTCTACTTCAGCAGGCGTAGTTTCGCGCCCCAGCACAGCATTGCGGTGAGGAAATCGCCCAAATTCCTGAATCACCTTGAGGTGGCGAACAGCATACTCGTAGCAATCGGCTAGTTCAGGATCGGCGATCGCCAACTGCTGCATCAGTTCAACGCATCGCTGCTGATCGGCGAGCTGTTCGCTATGCTCTAACGGCAAGTACATAAACATTCGTTCTACGAAGGTTTGCTGCTGATCAAAGCCTTGCGCGATCGCTTCTTTGGCCACTGCTAACACCTTCGCATCCGTCTCAAACGCCTTGGGACTAGCTCGAAACAGATTGCGAGAAAACTGATCCAACAGCACAACTAGCGCCAAGCAGCTTGCCGCATTGTCCTGCCAGTGGTCAAGTTCCGCCCGCCGCAGCTTGACGATGCAGTCCTAGGAAGCGATCGCGAATGATCTGATCGGTCTGGGCTCGTTTGCCAAACCACAGCGATCGCCGTTGGGCATAGGCGGCGTCATTGGTCTGTGGTTCTCCAAACCAGAATCGCAGAATATCCTGGGCATGAGACATAGCAGCGGTCTAATCAACTCTCTAATTTTGCTGTGAAGGAGCAGGTACGGTTGGCGTACTGGCATCTTGAGACTGGCGCAATAGCTGTTGCTGGCGATCGCGAAATTCTTGCGCCGCAGAGTTGATATTTTGCTCTTGATCTTGACGAAACTGTTCTTGAGTGCGAATGCTGCCAAACTGTGCGCTATGGATCAAGTCCAGTATGCTGTTGACGCCAGCATTATCACGCTCAGAAAACAAGTCGCTTGACTCTTCGTTAGCAGATCCTTGATTCAAATCAGTTGCCGATTGGGCACTGACGGGTTGAACCGTGGTCAGCGACAGCGCCGACAGAAGACCAATCCCAGCCAAAACAGGTAGTTTCATAACTTTTTTTGAGGTTAGCAGCATGCGAAATGTATCCCTACATCACGACGAAGCAACGACAAGAATTGCTCCTGTGTGTTTGAGTGTAGCGAACCTAGCCCGGTCTAGTTCAGCTCTCAAGCAAAACTGCGGCTGAGTAAAGACCGAACGCTGAGTAAGGCAACGGCACCAAATCCAACCAGCACCAGCAATGACCCTGCCAGCGTCACATCGGCAAACGGAGTCTGCATCACCACACTGGCTAGCGACCAATCTGCATGATTGTAGATGTAGCGGATGGGTTCAATGGCATAGCTGAGCGGATTGAGGGATGCCACCCACTGGAGCCACTGAGGCATAAAACTGAGCGGAGCCAGAGCTGTACTAGCAAACAGCAGCGGTAAATTGGTCACGAAAATGACGGCGATTAGTTCGATGTGACCGGGCAGGGCAAACGCTAGCCCCAAGCTAATCGCGGTGACGGCTACCACCAATAGCAGCACGATGGTTCCGACCAAAGCCAGCCCCGGCAGACCGGGCAACCCTGCGCCCAACAAGGCACTCATCGCAATAATAATCGCGGTTTGCAGCACGCTCAGCGTTGTAATAAAAATGGCAGACGCGGCCACAATTGAAAAGCGGGAAACCAGTGGCGCGACTAATAACCGATTTAAGAAACCAAACTCTCGATCAAACATGACGGGCAACCCGGCGTTGAGCGCGCCGCCAAAGGCCGTAAATACCATCACCCCTGCACCGAGGAACTGCCCATAGTTTTCACTGCCGCCAAATAGCCCTGGTGGCACATTTTGAAACAGCGCCCCAAATAACACGAGCCACATGACGGGCTGAATCAAACCTGCCATTAGCGTACTGGGACGCCGCTGGAGCTGAATAAACAGGCGCTTGGTAAGCGCCGCTGTTTCTTGGACAAAATCGCTGAATTCTGACGATGAGGGGGCGATCGCTGCTGTGCCTCCAGCCGGACGCAGTTGATCCAGATTTGCCTGGGGCGGGGTGACTGTCTGGCTCATGAGTACCATTCCTTTCGTATTATTTCTTTCGTATTAAAGGCGGTTCCGCTAGAACACACGTTTGCCAAATATCTTACTCACTAGCCTAACGCATACTCTGTTTTTTCTCTTTTTTGGGATCCCGCAGCGCCACAGCCGCCATATCAGCATCAAGTAACGTTTGCCCGGTAGCGGCTAGGTACACATCGTCTAGGCTAGGACGCGACTGGGAAATGCCAAACGTTGGTAATCCCGCCCCTTTTAGGGCTTGCTGAATGGTGAGGAGGGCATCGCTTTGCGGTTCTACCACCAAATTGAGCGAATTGCCCTGGGCTTCGTTGATGATCACATCTTGGACAACAGACAAGGCTTGGAGCATCACCTTGGTGCTCTCTGCTTCGGCAGCAGGAGTAAACTCTCGCAGGCGCAGCGTGATGCGATCGCCCCCCAGTCCGTCTTTCAACTCGGAGGGTGTGCCTGTGGCAATGACCAGTCCTCTGTCAATGATTGCCACCCGGTCTGCCAAGGCATCCACTTCTTCCAAATAATGGCTGGTAATCAGCACCGTTGTTCCAGCGGTGCGCAGCTGGCGCAAAAAGTCCCACACGGCCACCCGGCTTTCAATATCTAGTCCCACAGTGGGTTCATCTAGTACCAAGACATCTGGCTGATGCAGCAAGCCCGCCGCCAGATCTAGCCGTTTACGAATGCCGCCCGAATAGGTGCCTGTTTTTTGATCGATCCACTCACTGAGACTCAGTAAGGCTACGACCTGAGCAATCCGGCCTTTGATTTGGGCACGAGGAATATGGTACAGCGCCGCTTGCAGCTCTAGCAGCTCACGCCCCGTCAGCACTTTATCTAGCGCTACTTCTTGCGCCACATAGCCGAGCCGTTGACGAGCGCGCCGAGGATGGGTCAATACAGAATCACCCGACACTTCAATCTGGCCGCTGTCGGGAGTGGCTAGGGTACAAAGACAGCGCAACGTCGTCGTTTTCCCTGCCCCATTAGGCCCTAACAGTCCAAAAATTTCGCCCGATTCAATCGTTAATGAAACATCTTTAACGGCGTCAACGCTGCCATAACGTTTCTGAAGCTTTTCGATTACAACTGCGGGAGCCATTTGCCTCGAACCCTGTGGGATTAATACCTGTCTCACTTCTTATTTTAGAAGACCTGTGGGATGAATCGTTTCCTGGCTTTGATCGCAAACGATTTATGCCCTGAACCAGGGATTGTCCTGAGATCTACCTCAAAACGACTTGACTCAAAAACGAGGAGTTGACCAATCCATAGACGTTTTGGGCGATCGCTCCCGTCACCTGATGGGTAATGGGGAGACTATCGACGGCCATTCCGGCGCAGAGCAGCATCATGTAATAGATGGAATATTTGAACAGCGATCGCGCCGTGGCATAATCACCTGGTTTTTCTAGCAGTGCCCAAGCTTTGGCCAAAAAGATGCCCGCCAGCAGCAGCGCAATGACCGTGTAAACGGCACCCATCACATGCAGGGGATACACCAGCAGCAGCGTCACGGGGATCATAATCAGCGTATAGATCCAGATCTGCTTAGCGGTTTCCACTTCTCCAGCAATCACGGGCAGCATGGGGATGCCCACCTTTTTGTAGTCCTCGCGGATCATCATGGCCAGCGCCCAAAAGTGGGGCGGTGTCCAGAAAAAGATGATGGCAAAAAAGACCCAGGCCGCCCAGCTTAGCTCTCCAGTCACAGCCGCCCAGCCGACCAAGGGGGGGATCGCGCCAGCAGCACCGCCAATTACAATGTTTTGGGTGCTGTGGCGCTTGAGCCAGTGCGTGTAGACCAAGACGTAGGTGACAATCCCTGACATCGCAAGGCAAGCACTCAGCAGATTGGCATACACCGTCAGCAGGCTGAAGGAAATCAGCGCCAGAGCGATCGCAAAAATCAGCGCATCTCGGGGTTGAATCCGACCGGAGGGCAAGGGGCGGTGGCGAGTGCGCTCCATATCATAGTCAATATCGCGGTCGTAGAGGCAGTTGATCGTATTGGCCGAGGCGGCGGCTAGCGCCCCACCCACCAGAGTCACCAGCACCAAAACGGGATCGACTTGGCCATCTGCCGCAATCCACATGCTGCCAGCGGTGGTGATCAGCAGCAAAATAATGATGCGCGGTTTCGTTAATTGCCAATAACTTTGGATCAACTGCCCCAAATTTTCATGATGGCGGGGGGCATTGGGAGAAATCATTTCTTGCATTCTGAAATTCCTAAAGCAATAATTTGAAACCTGGCAATCGCTGGGACTGAAGTCAGATTGACCAGAAAGGACTTGATTGGCTCTAAATTAGACCTACTTAGCTAAACAGAACCGCTTAGCAAGACCCCATCACTAGACCCAATCAGCTAGACCAATCCAGTCGGCATGATGTCGGCAGAGGACGACTTGTCGCCCGCTGGGGGGGTCGCCAGCTTAATGCTGTGGCGATCGCGCATTCCCAGTGTGGTAAAGCAGACCAGCGTTCCCAGTAGGCAGGCACCAATCATTTGATGCGCTACTGTCAGCAGCTCTACCTGCAAGTGCATCCGAAATGTGGCAACGCCCAAGAGCACCTGTAGGGCCAGAAACCCAACGGCCATGGTACCTAGCCGCCGCAGCGCCGGGTGCAGGGCAGGAGTGCGCCACACAAGGACGGCGATCGCTAGCACTGATATACTCGCGGGCACAACGCCGAGTAAGTGACTGTTCATGACGCTGCATAGCTGCGATCCACCCAGGCATTGATGCAAGGCCCAGCGCGATCCAACCAGCCCGCCGGACAGGCTTTGGAGATAGACTAACCCCGTGGCAACCAGGCTAACCCAGGGCAATCTCCCGACGGTGCCGGTGCCTTGGTAAGGCAGCAGCGCCACGCCCATAATCAACAGCGTCGTAAAGAACAGCAGCGCGGTTCCCAAGTGAGCGGTCACAATATCAAATCGCAGCAGCTGGGTCACCGTTAACCCACCCAATATGCCTTGAAATAGAATTAGCCCCAAGGCAAACAGCGACATCAGCGGCACCCAACTGGGCAGAGCTCGTCGATACCAGCCGCTTAGCGCCACCCATGCCCGAGTAGAGAACCCAATTAGAGCCGCATCTAGCCGATGGAACCACTCTAAAAACACCTGGAGGTTCATCTGTGCGCCCGGAAACAGGGTGCCATAGCACAATGGCCAGTCGGGGCAGGCCAGCCCCGCATTCATCACCCGAGTAGCGCTACCGATCGCCATTAATAGCAGCGTGGCGATCGCCAACTTCCACACCAGCCACCGAATTCGCCCTGTTGCTTCAGCGCGAGCAACAGCAGCGGTTTCGCTTGCCGCAGAAACTAAATTCATCGGTAGAGCAGAATTAGCCATGCGCCAGCCTCCTTCGATTCCAACCAGGTACGAAACAAAGTTCGAGGGGTTTAAACAACAAACTTAATACGTCCTGAGTACTTAATACGTCCTGAGTAACAGATTGCGAG
>JAYUYI010000042.1:0-2202 GCA_043752545.1 Thermoleptolyngbya sp. | reverse complement strand
ATCGCTCTGTCGGCGTCACGGGCTGGTTCCGGCGCGGCATCATGCCGTTAGTAGACCTGGTGCGGATGGACTGCCCCGACAAGTGGACAGTCCACAGCTATCACCGCTTTTGGTCGCTGCTGTGGGGCGCAGCGCTGATCCTGCTGTCGTTCGTGCTGCCGCCCATTTTGCCAGTTTAACGAATTCCTATGGTCAGGCCAAATTCCCCCGTCTTGTCCCGGCGGGCAGCGGTGGCGAATTGACTGACACGCACCCGATAGTCGCCTGCCACAGGGAGCTGCCCAGACCAATTGCCACCTCCAAGGTAGAGCGATCGCCCCGTCGGTGCTACCACATTCACCCTCAACGATGCGCTAGTTGCAATTAGTTGCGTAGAGATGGTCTGACCCGCTGCCGCATTCAGCACATACTCACGCACTTGAAACCCCTGCACATTGCCGCCAACATTGGCCGCTGCGGTGCCTGGGGCAAATGAGACGCGCTGACTGGTAGACGAGTTTATCCGCACCAAGTCACCCCGCACCCAGCCGGTGGCTCCACTGCTGGGAAACAGCACGCCATACCAAATATAGCCATCGGTGGAGCTGATCCAGTCATTCACATCGACGCGATCGCCCCCTAGTCCGTAATGGGCAATCGCCGCATTGGTCGAAGGCGAACGCCGGACGTTAACTTGGCTACCCGGTTGCCCTTGCAGCGTCGCCAACTCGGCTAGGGCAGCTAGCGGCACTACCAGGGGCAGCAGCAGCGCGGTCGCGATCGCCCATCCACAGCGCAAATTCAATTTCACCATCGTGACCTCCTCGATCTCCCACACCATATTCGGTGAATAATTTACGCGATGTGCAACTTTACCGTTGGAACCCTTGATTTCCCGTGGGTGGGCATCTTACCCGCCCAGGCTGGACGGGCGAGACGCCCATCCCACAAGACGTTAGATCAAGTTGCACATCGCGTTAATTTAGCTAACAGCGACTAATTCCACATCAAAAATGATCGTGGAATTGGGCGGAATACTGCCGGAACCCGTAACTCCATAGGCCAAATTGGCCGGAATGATCAGTTGCCGCCGACCTCCCACCTGCATAGTGCTCAAGCCTTCCTCAAACCCTGGGATGACTGAATTGGTTCCTAGTTTGAAAATAAACGGCTGGTTATTATCGCGCGAGGTGTCAAACACGGTGCCATTTTCTAATGTGCCTGTGTATTGAACAGACAGAGTTTGTCCGGCGGTAGGTGTGATCCCGGTACCTGGCACCAAATCAACGAATTTTAGCCCCGATGCGGTTGCTGTCTGCTTGTCAGGTGTGAAGCTGTAGCTGAAGGTGTAGACGCCATCTTTACCGGGTTTGTGCGTCGTGCGGATATAGAAAATTGAGCCATAGTCAATGAGCCGCCGGGAGATGGTTTCGTTGATGGTTTTGAGGTTGGCCGAGCGTTTAATCAGGGTGCGATTGCGATCGTAAAGTTCAAGGTCAACGTTGCCGCTCAAGTTTTTCAAATCCAGCTTTAGCTGTCCGGGGGCAGGCAAGCGAAAGCGAATAAAATCATCTGAATCGGCTTTGGTGACGACTTCGGAAAAAGTAGTTCCTGCTGAGGTCACATTCAACCCGAACGCGTTGTCAAACGTGTTGCCCAGGAAATCGGTAGGGGCAGGAGCAGACATGGTTAAGTCATAGTTTGTACTGCCGTTGGTGTCCGCTAACAGCACGGCTACGTAGTACGTTCCCGAGGGGATTAGCAGATTGTTGAGGGTGTCGGTCTTGTTGCCTCTCCGCGTGGAGCTGGCGATCGCCTGCCCCTTACGATTGAGCAAATACAAATCGGCATTGGTGCTTTTTGCCAGATCCGTCAGCGCCACACTAAAATTGCTTGCCCGCAGTTTTAACTTCCAGATGTCGAGGCGATCGGTTGGACTCAGGGTGTCTTTAAGGGTACGACTAGTTGCGCCAATCGGAAAGCGCCTTGCTGTATCGAGGTTGCTACCTGGGTCTTTTGCCATGTTCAGTTGCCATCATAATCAAGGGGTTTACGGATAGGTTGAAAAATTAATCTCTCCGCATTTTTTCGGATCACGGCCTCTCCAGAGTCAGCAATTCGCCCTTTTAAAAAAACCAACGCACCCCCATCAAGATACGCTGGTTTTTCTACAGAACAGTAAGATACAGCCTTAATATCCTCTAGCTTAATATCCTCTATACG
>JAYUYI010000041.1:0-2206 GCA_043752545.1 Thermoleptolyngbya sp. | reverse complement strand
ACACAACTGGGATTGGCATAGTTTGACAAAATTCTGCTAAATCCAGGGGAGTAACCGACTCGGGGGACAGATGAGCGGTAGACACGACTGTAGCTTGAATAAAAAACAGGTCTGCCCCGGCTTTTACTACCGCCTCACTAAAACGAGTTGCCCCAACCGGAGTGGCACTTACGGCTGCAATGCCCCCTCGCTGCTTAATTTCTTGCACTCGTTGCTCAATCAGTTCGGGTTTAATTGGTTCCGCATACAGCTCTTGCATTAGCGGCACAAACGCTGTCTTGTCCACCGAGGCGATGCGATCGAGCACAGGATTTGGGTCAGCATAGCGAGTCTGAATCCCTTCCAGGTTGAGCACGCCCAGCGCTCCAAGTTCCGATAAGGCGACGGCCATTTGTACGTCTACCACCCCATCCATAGCGCTAGCAATGATGGGAATTTCGCGTTCGATGCCGCCAATTCTCCAACGGGTATCTGCCAGTGATGGATCTAGGGTTCGTTGCCCCGGAACGAGTGCAATTTCATCAATTCCATACGCTCTGCGGGCGGTTTTGCCCCTGCCAATTTGAATATCCACGCGTTCAACCTTTTCATGACCCAATTAAAGGCTACACTACCAAATCTATCGAACAATTGCCCTACCAAGCCGCTCGGTTGAAGAAAGATTTTGGGTACTAGCAAGACTTATATTTCACAACCAGCAGCCGAACCACAGGGTTTGACTCTTAACGTTGCCATCGACATAGGTTATTGACGCAGGTCGTTAACAAAATCATGAGGGGAAAGATTACAAAATATTACGACCTGTCTAATAATGTCAACGCAATGCCGCAAAATAATTCTCGGAAGGTAGCTGAGTCCCACCGCTCATGTATTTCTAGTTACACAGGTGTTAACCGGGAATACTCGCGGTAAAGTATGAGCAGTCCCCTATTGTTAGGTCTCTATCTCCCTTACGTTTCTTAACGGAAGCAACGGATTGCAGAGATTTTCAATTGGGAGCTGTGGCGTTCAGGGATGAGCGCCGATCTAGATACAGATGGTTACATTTTGCTTTTCGGAGGAATCCATCAATGAGTATTGTCACGAAGTCAATCGTGAATGCCGATGCTGAGGCACGTTACCTTAGCCCTGGTGAGTTGGATCGGATCAAAGGCTTCGTCACCTCTGGTGAACGTCGTCTACGGATTGTTCAAGTTTTGACTGAATCTCGCGAGCGCATCGTGAAGGGAGCAGGCGACCAATTATTCCAGAAGCGCCCTGACGTTGTTTCTCCTGGCGGCAATGCCTACGGTGAAGAAATGACGGCTACCTGTCTGCGTGATCTCGACTACTACCTGCGCTTGGTCACCTACGGAGTAGTTGCTGGCGACGTTACACCCATTGAAGAAATCGGAATCGTTGGCGTACGCGAAATGTACCGCTCCTTGGGCACACCCATTGATGCCGTTGCAGAAGGCGTCCGCGCCATGAAGAATGTTGCCACCTCCTTGATGTCTGGTGAAGATGCTGCTGAGGCAGGCTCTTACTTCGACTACGTGATCGGTGCCATGCAGTAGGGCAACCCCTGGTTTCTCCACTCTAGCTCGATGAATTAAAGATCAACTTTAAGGAAGCAAGACGATGCAAGACGCAATTACTGCTGTTATCAACTCCTCCGATGTTCAGGGCAAGTACCTGGACTCTTCTGCTCTAGATAAACTAAAAGGCTATTTCGCTACGGGTGAACTGCGCGTGCGGGCTGCCACAGCAATCAGTGCCAACTCTGCTGCCATCGTCAAGGAAGCTGTTGCTAAGTCACTGCTTTACTCTGACGTCACCCGTCCCGGTGGCAACATGTACACCACCCGTCGCTATGCTGCTTGCATCCGCGATCTAGACTACTACCTACGCTACTCCACCTATGCCATGCTGGCAGGCGACCCCTCCATTTTGGATGAGCGCGTGCTAAATGGTTTGAAAGAAACCTACAACTCTCTGGGTGTACCCATTTCTTCCACAGTCCAAGCGATTCAAGCGATGAAAGGAGTCACCGCAAGCCTTGTAGGTTCTGATGCCGGCAAAGAAATGGGCGTTTACTTTGACTACATCTCCTCTGGTTTGAGCTAGTTGGCTGACAGCTAGTTGTAATCCAATGAGGAAGAGAACTGAGAGTCGAGTTAGTTAATAACCCGCACCTCAATTCTCAAAACTTTACTAGACTGGGAAG
>JAYUYI010000040.1:0-2206 GCA_043752545.1 Thermoleptolyngbya sp. | reverse complement strand
TTCCCAATCGCTGCAACACGTCTTCACTGCCCAACCCCTTAACATCGACCCAAGAAACAGATGTGGAGTCTAGATGAGGAGCACATTCTTCGGGTTCGTTAATGGGTACGCGGGTCGCATCGGTTTCGGAATAGTCAATCAGCGTAATGACAGGTGGGGGAGCATCGTCTTCAATGTTGAGCGTCCCGGGCAGTGCACCCGGTTCATGATACGAATAGCCCAAGTAGGGCACATCGTCATCGTCGTCTACATTAGCGGTGGCTGTAGTGAAAAAGGGGATTCTGGCGGTGGCTTGATTGGGTTTTGACGAGGAGTGAGAGTGTTTGATTGCCATGTCGATTACACAACCTTAGCGATGACCAGACCTGTGTAAAATTGTGCACTGTTTTTGGGAAGGTTGCCTAGGTACAAAAGTTTTCCACAGATACATCTAGTTTTCCACAGCAATCTGTGGAAAACTAGTACCTATGTACGAGCTGGTAGCTAGGAGATTGTAGGTTAGGTCACTATAAGCTAGGGTGGGCACTGCCCACCCTGTGGCAGGGTTGCGATGGGGGTCACTGCCACTCTATTCCCATTCGATTGTGCCAGGTGGCTTGGAGGTGATGTCGTAAACCACCCGATTCACGCCTTTGACTTCGTTCACAATCCGGTTGGAAATTAATTCCAGCAAATCGTAGGGCACGCGTGACCAATCGGCGGTCATGCCATCCTCGCTGGAGACAAACCGCAGCACAATCGGGTAGGCGTAGGTGCGCTGGTCGCCCATCACTCCGACACTGCGGACCGGAAGCAATACGGCAAAGGCTTGCCAGTAGTCGTCATATACGCCCTGACGATTGACTTCTTGGCGCACAATGTAGTCGGCTTCGCGCAGAATTTCTAGCTTTTCTTCGTCGATTTCGCCCAAAATCCGAATTGCTAGACCTGGCCCTGGGAAGGGATGGCGATTAATGATTTCTTCAGGTAGACCAATCGAGCGCCCAACTTTACGGACTTCGTCTTTGAATAGCTTGCGCAGGGGTTCGATCAGCTTGAACCGCAGGTCTTTGGGCAAACCGCCAACGTTGTGATGGCTCTTGATTTTGACAGCCACCCGTTCGCCCGTCTGTGGATCGACGTTGGTATCGGCAGATTCGATGACGTCGGGGTAGAGCGTGCCTTGAGCCAAATAGTCGAAGGGGCCTAGGCGCTTGGACTCCGATTCAAACACGCCAATGAATTCGTGACCGATGCGCTTGCGTTTGAGTTCGGGATCAGAGACGCCTGCGATCGCCCCCAAAAAGCGATCGCGCGCATTGATATACTCGACTGGAATGTGGAACTCGTCCTTAAACAGTTTCAGCAACCGCTCGGGTTCATTTTTGCGCATGAAGCCTTGGTCAATGAACATACAGGTGAGGTTATCGCCGATCGCCCGATGCAGCAAAAAGGCCAGCGTTGAAGAATCGACGCCGCCCGATAGCGCCAGCAGCACCCGTTTATCGCCGACTCTGCCGCGCACTTCCCGGATCGCTTCTTCGACAAACGCTTCCGTTGTCCAGGTGGGTTCACAGTGGCAAATGTGATAGACAAAATTGCGGATTAGTGGCTGGCCACCGCGAGAATGGACGACCTCGGGGTGAAACTGCACACCGTAGAGCCTGCGTTTGTGGTGGGCGATCGCCGCACAGGAAGTATTGTCGGTATGGGCTAGTAGCTCAAACCCATCGGGCATTGCCATCACCGAGTCACCGTGGCTCATCCACATGGTTGACCCTTCGTCCACATTGGTCAGCAGATCGGTGGGGTCGTCAATGTAGAGCGAGGCTTTGCCATATTCACCCCGTTCGGCTCGCTCCACGCCGCCGCCCAGTTGTTGCACCATCAACTGCATGCCATAGCACACGCCTAGAATGGGGATACCCAGATTCCATAGTTCGGGATCGCTATGGGGCGCGCCGGGATCGTAGACAGAATTAGGCCCGCCCGACAGGATAATCCCCTTGGGGTTGAGCTGCCGCAGTTGCTCGACAGTAGTGCGGTAGGAGAGGACTTCAGAATAGACCTGAGTTTCGCGAATGCGGCGGGCAATTAGCTCAGAATATTGGGAGCCGAAGTCCAGGATGACGATCATCTGGCGGTTCAACTGTCCCATGGTTTCAACGTCGGGAAGTGATTCAACTTGGGGAGTCACAGTAGATCCTGAATAGAAACTTAGAGGTGT
>JAYUYI010000039.1:0-5696 GCA_043752545.1 Thermoleptolyngbya sp. | reverse complement strand
CAATTAGCCCCGGCAGCAGGTAATCGCCCTGCCCGTTTTGCCCTTGAGCTACCGTTCCCGGCTGGATCTCAGCAATCATCCCATCTCGAACGACCAATGTACCTAAGAGGTCTTGCTCAGGTAGTTGCAGGCGATAGTTGGTGTAAATTTGCTCGCTCATGTTAGAAAAATACGCTGGGAGATTATGCGGGTCAATCATTCACTGATTTTGATTGCCAAAGGTTAAATTTCGATTACAAACGCGATCGCGCACTTCATCATCATGAAAAATTCCAACCATGGCGCACCCGTCAGCTTTGCGTTCTGTAATTAGCTGCACCACCAGCTCGCGGTTGGCGGCATCGAGCGCCGAGGTGGGTTCATCTAGCAGCAAAATCGGATAGTTGACTGAGAAGGCGCGGGCAATGTTGACGCGCTGCTTTTCACCGCCCGAAAAAGAAGTCGGAGAGAGCTGCCACAACCGTTCTGGCAGGTTCAATCGGCTCAATAAGGCTTTTACCTTGGTGTAGGCAATGTCTGGGGCTACACCTAGTTCAATCAACGGCTCAGCCGCCACATCCAACGTAGACACGCGGGGGATGACGCGCAAAAACTGACTGACATAGCCGATGGTTGTTTGCCGCAGCTCGATTAGCTCGTGGGGTTGCAGTTGGGGCAAGTCCACCCAAGTCTGGTCGTGCCTGATCCAGATAGACCCGCGATCGATCCGGTAGTTGCCGTAGAGCGATCGCATAAACGTTGACTTCCCCGAACCAGACGTGCCCATCAAGGCCACACATTCACCGGCTTTTACCCTCAAAGACACACCTTGGAGCACAGGGAGACAAATGCCTCCTTGATGGTGAATGACAAAACTCTTGTATAGATTTTTAGCGTCTAAAACCACACCGTCAGACCGTAAATCGTCAGGCGGCTGGATAGATTGAACCATTGAACGTGAATTGCTAGCCGATGCAGATAGAGTCATGAATAGAACGTTTTTGTTAGGGCATGAGCGTGGAATTAACGAGCTGCTGCGTATGGGGATGCTGGGGATCATCTAACACCTGATCGGTTAGCCCAGATTCAACAATGTTGCCGTTTTGCATCACGATCAGGCGATGAGCCAACAGCCGCACCACGCCAATATCGTGGGTGACTAAAATAACGCTGAGGTTAAACGTCCGCACTAGCGATCGGATTAAATCTAACAGTCGTGCCTGCACCGAAACATCCAATCCCCCGGTGGGTTCATCCATCAAAATGAGGCGAGGCTGCGTTACCAACACACGAGCCAACTGCAACCGTTGCTGCATTCCTCCAGAAAAAGTGCTGGGCAAATCATCCATCCGATCGGTGGAGATTTCAACCTGGCTCAACCAATGGGCAGCGGCAGTGCGAATATTGCCATAGTGCCGTGCGCCAACGTTCATTAGCCGTTCGGCAATGTTGGCTCCGGCGGTGACATGCATCCGCAACCCGTCTCTAGGATTTTGGTGGACAAATCCCCACTCGGTGCGCATCAACAGCCGTCGATCGCCCTCCGCTATCTGGTTCAGTTCAAGCGCGGTTCCACTGCTGCCACTGTAGGTCAAGCGCCCTCGATCAATCGGTAGATTCCCGGCGATCGCATGCAGCAACGTCGTTTTGCCTGACCCAGATTCACCAATGATGCCCAACACCTGACCTGGATATAGATCAAACGAGATCCGATCGCAGGCTTGAATTGCGCCGTAGGATTTGCTGAGTGTATCGACTACAAGTAACGGTTGCATGGTGGTTAGGCGGGTTGTGAGGGTTGGGCAGATCGGCGCTGCTGGCAGTAGTCGGTATCAGAACAAATCCAGAGGCGATCGCCCTGGTCATTGGTCACCACTTCATCTAGGTAGCTGGTGGTAGACCCGCAAAATTCGCAGGCGTTGTCCCAGGTCTCAACCGTAAAGGGATGATCGTCAAAATCCAAACTTTTGACGTGGGTATAGGGTGGCACCGCATATAGCCGTTTCTCTCGGCCTGCGCCGAATAGTTGCAGCGCCGGACTCATGTGCAGTTTGGGATTGTCAAATCGGGGAATCGGGCTGGGGCGCATCATGTAACGGCCATGCACCATCACCGGATAGTCGTAGGCGGTCGTAATCTGCCCAAAGGCCGTGATGTCTTCGTATAACCGCACATACATCGCGCCATAGTCTGCTAGCGCGTGCATTTTACAGGTTTCCACTTCAGAGGGTTCAATCCACCGCAGCGGTTCAGGAATCGGCACCTGATACACCATAATTTGCCCTGCGTGCAGCGGCGTTTCTGGGATGCGATGCCGCGTCTGGATCAGCGTCGCCTGCTCGGTGCGCTCAGTCGTTTGTATTCCACAGACTCGCTGAAAAAAGCGACGAATGTTGACGGCATTGGTGGTGTCATCGGCTCCTTGATCGATCACTTTCAGCACATCGGCTTGCCCAATCACCGAGGCCGTCAGCTGAATGCCGCCCGTGCCCCAGCCGTACGACATTGGCATCTCCCGCGAACTAAACGGAATTTGATGTCCCGGAATCGCAACGGCTTTCAACAGCCCGCGCCGAATCGATCGCTTGGTGTGTTCATCCAAATAGGCAAAGTTAAATCCTGGCTCTGGATCGGGCGGGAAAATGGCCGAGGATGGCAGATCTAATTGAGCAGGCGAAGTCGAATCGATTGGGCGGGAGAGGCTCATGATGCAATCCGTCTGGGTCTAAAAAACATCAACATCTCAATCTGCTATTTGTAGAGCCGTGATTAATCGCGGCTCTACGAAATGGTTGGATCAATTGATTGCTCAGAGTCCTGCCGCAGTCGTCGCAGCAGATTTAACTCCGCCTGAAAGTCGATGTAGTGCGGCAGTTTGAGATGCTGCACAAACCCCTGCGCTTCGACATTATCGGAATGCGACAGGACAAATTCTTCCTGCTGAGCGGGGCCAACAATGGCTTCACCAAACTCTTCGGCGCGGAGGGCGCGATCGACCAAGGCCATTGCCATGGCTTTACGTTCGTTGTAGCCAAAGGTTAGCCCATAGCCGCGCGTGAATTGGGGCGGCAGGGTTTGACTGCCCTTAAACTGGTTCACCATCTGCACTTCGGTAACAGTGATGTCGGCGATCGCCACCTCAAATCCCAGTTCCTCTGGGCAAATCACCACCTCAACCGTGCCAACGCGAATTTCACCCGCAAACGGATGGTTGTTGCCGTAGCCCCGCTGGGTGGAGTAGGCCAATCCCAACAGGAACCCTTCATCGGCACGGGTCAAGTTTTGCAGGCGAGCATCTCGCCCCGCTGGAATGCTCAGGGGTTGACGGGTTAAGTCGAAGGGTTCAGGTTCGTCGGGTGCAAGTTCGTCGGGTGCAGCTTGAGTGGGAGAGGCGATCGCTTGCCCTGGCTGCCCTGGCTGCTCCAGTTGCCCAGATTGCCCAGATTGCTCTGGCTGAATCAAGCCCTCTTGCCCCAGCGTATCCATCATCCGAGGTACTGTCTGATCCGCTTGATCCATCACATCGGCCTCGGGTGCCGTAGCTGTTGTGCCGTCTGCCGCGAGTTTGAAGTCCAGCAGCCGATGCACATAGTCAAATGTGGCACCCAGCCGTTGCCCGCCCGGTACATCTTTAAAAATAGATGAAATCCGCCGCTGGAGACGCATCTGACTGGTATCAATCGGCAGACTGTAATAGAGCCGAGGCAGCGTAGTGCGGTAAGCGCGCAGCAAAAAAATTGCTTCAACTAAATCGCCCCACGATTGCTGAATCGCCAATGCCGCCAGGTCTGGGTCATACAGACTGCCTTCACACATCACCCGATCGACCGCTAGCTGCATCTGCTGTTTAATTTGCGCCAGCGTCAACGCCGGAATGTCGAGATCGCCCCGCCGTCGGGCTTTGAGCAGCGCCTCTGCATTTTGGATCGCCTGCTCCCCGCCTTTAACCGCCACATATGCCATGCTGCTTAACTCCTTACCAGTGTGGATGTGCGGGGTAAGCCCATGACATCGCGTGGGCCAAACAAAAATAGATCAATGCCGCACGGATAGGCTTGGCTGTGGTGCTGCCACTGCGGCCAAAATTGCTCCGGCAGTTGGGGGGCGATCGCCCGTTCTGGCCAAATACCGGGTCCCGTCAGCACCACAGGGATGCCGTGAGTCAGTTGCTCTACTTGCAGCAAAACCGTGGTGGATGCTTCAGGGCAGGCTGCCGTACCCCAGTTAAACACGGCCAAACCGGGCAATTGCGCCAGATCCCAAACGAGCGCAAAGTTAGAATTTTGTGGGTCTAGAGTGAATCGGCATCCAGTGTGGAAAATCAGCCATGCTGCCACATCTGCATCCAGTCCGGGCTGAAGCCACACCCGCGTTTCCAAATCCAACAGGGTCAAACAGGCAGCCGCACAGGCAGGCGTCAGGCCACCAGGGGGCACGAGGGCGGCGGCGATCGCCTGAACAGTTCCCGGAGCAGACAGCGCCTCCAGCAAGGTTCTAAAGGTTTGCTGCGCATCGTGGACGGGATCTCGAAACCCAGGAATAGTAGTGGTTGGCATTAGTTCCCCCGCACCATGGTGAAAAAGTTGACTCGGGTGGATTCCACCTGTCGGGCTTGCTGCTGGTGCTGTTGCTGTGCCGCTGCCCCCAGCGGTTCGATCACAGTGGCGAATACGGTGTCGTGCCAGTCGGGATGTTGCAGCAGCGCGTCGCAAACCGCCGCCAGTTCTGCATGACGATGCGATCGCCCTGTAATGTAGCCATAGCCAGCGATCGCCTCCGTCCCGTCTAAAACCCGATCTTCAGTGGCATCTGCTAACAGGCGCACCACACAGCGGGTCAACGTCATTTCTCCCAAATAGAACGGTTGCCCCGTCCCGCCCGATCGGCCCTGCACCATGGCCAGCCCAATCTCTGGAGCGCGCAGAAACTCATAGCTAGGCAATTCACCCAGCAACCAAACCTGCTGCTCTAGGTGCTCCAAGGGCGCTTTAGCCAGAGTGGATATCCAGAACTGCCGCTGTGTCACGCTTGTCATCAGATCCGCTTAACCCTTTCTTAAAGACATATAGATGTCTAGACAAGCTATCGTAGTCAAGTTGCTTGGTTCTGTCAAGCCTATGTACTAATGTCATCCCTCTACCCTCAACCCAGGCTGCAAAAATCTCTCCATTTCTCAAGGCACTGGGGTCAAACATTAGACGCATGATCGCCAATGAACCATCTGAAATGTGGTCGCCGATTATGCTGTCTTCGATAACCTGAAGACGAATTGGGTGATCGAGGCAGAATCGGGTTACATGCCCTTCCGGGTGCGCTAGGATTTTACAGAAAGCTGAGAATAGCGTCGCACGATCGCATCCACATCCAAGCCAACGATGCCCTGCTCTTGTAATAATGAGTTGCTGGAACTATCAAAGGTAACCACAGATTTTCCTGCTGCAATCAGGCGTTGAGCAAAGGCTAAGGTTTTGCTGTTGGAGGCGGCATAGGCAATAAAAATAGTGTGAGCGATCGCCCCAATCATTTCATTCCGTTTTTCAGCTAGTTCAGCTGTGACACGAGGATAGCTAGCGCTAAAGGGTGAGATTAGAAGTAAGCGGTTTTCGACAATTGCCTGTTTTTGCTCTGAGGAGAGGCGCATTTTGTGGAGACTGCGGGCAGGACAATGGATGATGGGTTGGGTGCCACGTAGCAGAATTTTGAGACAGTCTTGCTCG
>JAYUYI010000038.1:0-2209 GCA_043752545.1 Thermoleptolyngbya sp. | reverse complement strand
TCATCCCACTGCTCCGAAGAAGCAAGCTACCTCCCTTATCCTACTGCTTTGCAGAAGCAAGCTATATCCCTCACGGCATCCTTTATCTGCTAAAGCCGCGAGTGTTTCCGCGCTTTCCACCCGGTATAGCTCAGGAGGGCAGTCGCGGCGATCGCATAGGCCAGACCGCTAGGAATCCCTGAAAACGCCAGCGCCAAGCTCCCAACCCAAAAGGTGAGCGAGTAGATAAATAGCACCGTCATCCGGTGGGGTAAGCCAGCCTCAAGTAAACGGTGATGCAGGTGACGTTTATCGGCAATAAACGGCGATTTGCCATGGCGTAAGCGGTCTAAAATTACGGCTGACATATCTAAAATAGGCACCGCCAAGATGAGATAGGGCAACAACACCGCCACCGTTGTGACGCTCTTAACCAGCCCAATTACTCCCACCCCAGCTAGGGTAAAGCCAATAAAATAGGCACCGCCGTCGCCCATAAAAATTTGAGCTGGGTTGAAGTTGTAGCGCAAAAAGGCCAACGTTCCACCCGCTAAGGCAGCGGCGATCAAGGCGGCGGCGGGTTGGTTCATAAATAAGCTGGCAATCAGCATCACAATGGCGGCAATACCCGAAACCCCAGCGGCCAGACCATCTAACCCATCAATCCAATTAATGGCATTTGCCATCCCAACCAACCAAATCACCGTAATCGGCAAACTAATCCAGGCCGGCAGCGACGTTAGTCCTACAAATGGGATAGACAAAAAGTCAATATGAACCCCAGCAAACCAGGCTCCTGCGGCGACACTACCTTGTAAAAGCAGACGTGTGATGGGCGACAGTCCAAATAAGTCATCGGCTAGACCAATTAAGAAGAAGGCCAACCCGCCAATGGTCACGCCCCACACTTCGTACTCTTTATCGGGTGGTAAAACGCCAAACCCGCCCAACGCCCAGACTGTCAGCAGCGCGATCAAGGTGCCCAAAAAAATAGACACGCCGCCTAAACGCACCATGGGGTGCTGATGAACTTTGCGACCACCTGGCAGGTCTACACGACCGCTTTTGAGACCCAACTTTTTTACAATCGGTGTACTCAGCAGCACAATGACTACGGCGACTAAGAATGCTGTCAGATGATACAGATGTTGAAGTTGCATCTGGGATGATAGTA
Organism: Thermoleptolyngbya sp.; assembly: GCA_043752545.1. Taxonomy (GTDB): domain Bacteria; phylum Cyanobacteriota; class Cyanobacteriia; order Elainellales; family Elainellaceae; genus CASBQJ01. The sequence goes on along the minus strand of JAYUYI010000038.1, from coordinate 1,056 downwards.
GTGCAGGAGAGATAGCTATCAAGTAAGCCTACGCCACTTTGATCCTAAAAACCGGGAAAGCGTAGCAGCTTTCCGGCTCAAGGTGGCAACAGTATCGACCCTCACCTCATTCGTTTAAATGGGGCATAACCGATGTCCAAAGGCGTTGCAGCCAGGTGGCTAACTCCACGTTAGGAAAGATTGTTCCTCTTAATCTATCTACCTAAAATCTTACTATCTACCTAAAATATAGAGACTGTAGATGGGTAGTATATAGCGATCGCCTTCAGAAAATAACATTTTTGCACGGGTCATTGGGGCTGAACGTCTAGCCCACAAAAAACCATGTAGGTTGAAGGATCAGCCAAGCAGCGTCCAACTTACATGGTTTTACGGCAACTGTTGCCCAGAAACTTGTCTAAGTCTAATTTGTCTAATTAGATTGGTCTAATTAGATTGTTTCATTTGCTGACATGACTGAGCAATGCTGCTCAGGGGCAACACCCTTACTCAGGAGTAGCATCGGGGCGGCGGCGAATTTGTTCAGCTTCAGGGCAATCTTCCGAAACCAGAGGCTCTACGTCTCCTCGGGGGACAGTGGCCAATTTTTGCATCACTGAGCCAATGCTTTCCAGCCGAATCATTTCTTCCCAGGAACACGCCTCATCCTCTTCTTCGGTTTCATAGCGCAATGTCACTAGATCTCCTTCGATGTCGAGAATGCGCGCCCGCTCAATCCAGCGCTGCTGATCCCGCAGGAAAATCCAGACTTCACGCTCATCACAACAGAGTTGATAGATCTTGCGGTGTAGCATGAAGTGTCTCTCCTGAACGAATAACTTACTAAATGACTCATTAGACCACAAACTGCTAAAGATTGCGGTCTAATTACACCAACTTTAAACGCAGCTAAGACCACATCAAATGGTGGCCTAAGCGCATCAATGCCTAGCCAACCCCTCAGAGGATGGGCAGCTCGGTTAACTCCGGCAGAGCAAGGTTCAAGGGCAAACGCCTCAGACTGAAACCTAGGAAGCGGGTTGCTCATACGCGAACTGCCCCAAACCAGCCCGACCT
>JAYUYI010000037.1:0-2211 GCA_043752545.1 Thermoleptolyngbya sp. | reverse complement strand
TTTTTGACCTTAGCAAGCGAGTTGCTCATCACTAGAAGCTGATCAGGCATGACACAGATGGAAATAGTAGGGACTTTATTGGCAATTGCCGCAGATGTGGGGGAGTTGCCGGAAGCGGCTGAAGGGGGTGGTTTTGGTCTAGATTTCAATCTCCTAGATACCAACCTGATTAACCTCGTCATTATCATCGGCGTATTGATTTATTTTGGACGTGGCTTTTTGGGGAAGACGCTAAGTGAGCGGCGTAATGGGATTGCGTCTGCTATTACCGAAGCTGAAACCCGCAAGAAAGAAGCTGCTTCGGTGCTGGCAAAACAGCAGCAAAATCTAGCTCAAGCTCAAGCCGAAGCTACCCGCATTCGCAGCGAAGCCGAAGTCAGTGCGACAGCAGCGCGCGATGCAATTTTGGCTCAAGCCGAACAAGACGTTGAGCGGATGAAAGCAGCGGCTGACCAAGACGTCGCCTCTCAACAACAGCGTATTGTGAACGAACTGCGCCAACGGGTTGCGGCTCTTGCCATGCAGCAGGTAGAAGCTCGTCTCCGCTCAGACTTGGGTGAAACGGCGCAACAAACCCTGATTGATCGCGGTATTGCAACACTTGGAGGGTCCTGATGAACGATAGCCTGATGTCATCTGAAATCGCTGAACCCTATGCCCAAGCGCTGATGTCGCTGGCTCAATCTGACAACCTAACCGATCGATTTGGTGAAGATATTGCTGGGCTGCGACAGCTACTGAGAGATTCTGAAGATCTCAGGAAAGTCTTAGCTAGTCCACTCATCAAAGCTGATGTGAAGAAGGGCATTCTTCGTCAATCATTGGGCGAGCAAGTCCATCCGATTACCCTAAATTTTCTGCTGCTGCTGGTGGATCGAGGACGAATTTCATTCCTAGACAGCATTTGTAAGCAATATCAAGTTTTGTGGCGCAAGCTGAAACAGGCTGTCTTAGCTGAGGTGACGTCTGCTGTAGAGCTGACCGATGCTCAAAAGGATGCCGTTCGTCAAAAAGTCATCGCCCTCCTCAACGCTCGTGAAGTGGAACTGGAGACTAATGTTGACCCAGACTTGATTGCTGGGGTGGTGATCAAGGTTGGTTCTCAGGTATTTGATACCAGCCTGCGGGGGCAGCTGCGCCGGATTGGCCTGCGACTAAGTGGTAACTCTTAGAGCCTCCATTTTGCTTGGCCTCTCTTGGCTCTGGACGTAGCCTTTTAGGTTTTCACCAGCCGTTCCATCTCACTGATTTTTCACCTCCCACTCAAACTGGGTGTGTAGCTCAATTCCACTGCAACGCCTGCAACTGGTTAGTCACTCTTCTCCTGGAGAAAAACGCAATGGTAGCAATTAGACCGGACGAAATTAGCAATATCATCCGCCAGCAAATTGAGCAGTATGACCAAGAGGTCAAGGTTTCTAATGTAGGAACTGTGCTGCAAGTTGGTGACGGCATTGCCCGGGTTTATGGTCTTGAAAACGTGATGTCAAGCGAACTTTTGGAGTTCGAAGATGGCACGATTGGTCTGGCTCTAAACCTGGAAGAAGACAGCGTCGGCGTGGTGTTAATGGGTGAAGGACGCGATATTCAAGAAGGTGGCACGGTCACGTCCACTGGACGGGTCGCGTCGATTCCAGTCGGTGATGCCATGATTGGCCGCGTGGTTGATGCCTTGGCTCGCCCAATTGATGGTAAGGGTGAAATTGTTACCACAGAATCGCGTTTAATCGAATCGCCTGCGCCCGGTATTGTGTCTCGCAAATCGGTGTATGAGCCGATGCAGACCGGGATTACAGCAATTGATGCGATGATTCCTGTGGGCCGGGGACAGCGCGAACTAATCATTGGAGACCGCCAAACGGGCAAAACGGCGATCGCCCTAGATACGATCCTCAACCAGAAGGGTGAGAATGTCATTTGTGTGTACGTGGCGATCGGCCAAAAAGCCTCTACGGTTGCTCAAGTTACAGAAGTGCTGCGGGCGCGGGGCGCGCTAGACTACACCATCATCGTCGCCTCTAGCGCCAGTGAACCTGCTCCGCTCCAGTTTTTGGCTCCCTACACGGGTGCCACCTTGGCAGAATATTTTATGTACCAGGGCAAACACACTCTGGTAATCTACGACGATTTGTCCAAGCAAGCCCAGGCTTACCGCCAAATGTCTTTGCTGCTACGTCGCCCGCCCGGACGGGAAGCCTACCCCGGCGATGT
>JAYUYI010000036.1:0-2213 GCA_043752545.1 Thermoleptolyngbya sp. | reverse complement strand
CCGACTGCCCCATTTCCTAACGCTACAAACTGCTGGCGATCGCCCTCCGTGGTCACCACCACGCGCTCAAACTGCTGCTGAAACCGCCGTTCATAGCGGTCGATGGCCGGCAGAGAAAGGCGATCGCGCCAGGGCTGCACCGAGGCTCCCCCGGCTAACTGAGCCTGCAAACTGCTGCCCATGAGGCTGTGGGCATTGAGCACTGTCCGCAGCCGCTGTCGAAAGGCAGGGCGAATATACACCGCATTTACACTGTGCTCACAGGTGATGACATCAAACTGCCCTGCCGCCACCGCTTGATCGACCCAGGCTTGCAGGGCAGGCGAGTAGCGATGCCGCACATTGACCGGAATCCCCCACACCGCCGCCGCCCCCAGCCGTCCCAGTTTCCCCAGCACCCCGCTAGCCCCGTTGGCATTGCCGCTCACCGGGAGCGGAAACTCGACCAATGTTTCGATGTCCTGCCGCAATAATTTCACATCAGCATCAGTACTGAGCGGCGATCGCTGGGTCACCAGCGTTACCGCATGCCGCTGCTGCAACGCCTGCATCAAATGAAATGTCCGCACCTCCGTCCCACCCGCACTGGGCGGATAGGGAAAGGTAGACGAGAGCATCAAAATCCGCATCGTTCTCCGAGTAGTGGGCGATCGCAATGCTGAGGTTTGAGCGTTTAGCGGGCAACTGTAGCCTCAATTACCGCTTTGATTTTTTACTTCCCAGATACTTGCCTCACCTCAATTGTGGTGCAAGTTCAATCCCTTTGTGGCAAAACGTTTGGTTCCAATGTCTCAGCCTGGTGGGGCTTTCAGTACAAGAACCTCTCCGAAACGCCAAATCCACGCGAGGTGGTGACCATCTACGAAATTGATGCCACCGGACAGCGCAACTGGGCGCAGGCCGTCTACAACTTCCGTTGGACAGAACAAACCACACCTGACGGCAAGCAGCACAGCACGATTGACTATCCTGGTATCCTCGTTGACCATAGCAAAGTTGAGGAGAACACAGAGGCGTTGAAAGGGGTGAGAATCCCATTGCGTCTACATGTGGGGGCAATGGGAGTTGCGCCTAAAGAAGCAGATGTGGTCAATTCAATTCCGCCTGGTTATTTTGGGGGCAACCTCGACGATCGCAATATCGGGATTGGCACCAGCATGTATTATCCGGTTTCTGTGCCGGGAGCGCTGTTTTCGGCAGGTGATGCCCATACAGCGCAAGGCGATTCAGAATTGAATGGCACCGCCATTGAAACATCATTGGTTGGCACCTTCCAGTTTGTCCTACATAAGCAAGCGGATTTAGCTGGAACTGTGTTGGAGGGAGTAAACTACCCGCTATTGGAGACGCCCGACTCGTGGATTGTGCATGGCTTCACGTTCCCCAACTATTTAGAAGCCCTAGGTGCAGAAGCGCAGACCAAGATTTTCCAAATGTCTTCGCTGGATCCAGCCTTGAAGGACTGCTCGACCAAATTGAGAGACTTCTTGATGAATGGCATGAACCTCACCGAAGATGAGGCGTATTCGCTGATCACGGTTGGCAGCGATTTTGCGATCACGCAGGTCGTAGATGGCAACTGGGGCGTTCATGGCATCATTCCTAAGGCCGTGTTCGAGACTAGACAGATTAAGCCTAAACCCATCACGTAGGCTCGCGAGAGCGCAAATGCTCAATTGAGGGCGGCATTGCTGCCCTCAATCGGGTTTGTAAAGTAGTTTGTCTCAACCGTAAATGACTTACAGGGGAAACCGTGACTGTTCAAACTGTGGAACTTTTTCATTTCCGTAGCTGATTATTTGACTCTGTGCCTCAAGGCAGAGGCACAGAATCTGTCTCCAGAGGCTCTAGATCTGCTCTGTTGTTTTGGTAGCGTTACGACATACCAATTTTTTTAACAGAGGTCTACAGATGTCAGACTTAGACACGACTCTTCCCAATACGGCTCAAAACTTTGATGCCGAAGAGTTGAAAGAGGCAATCGACCAGGGAGAACTCCAGGCACCGGAACTGAACGTAGAAGACGACTACGAAACAGCACAAAAATACAGTGAAGGCTCGCTGAGTGCTAAAGCAGTAGAAGAAATCCTGGCTCCCCAATTTGAAGTACCGGCGGCGAGCGAGGTGACGATATCAACCGATGCCAGCTTGTCGGAATCTAGCGGTGATACGGCAGATTATCGAGAGATGGCAAAAGCAGTTGGCCCTGCGCC
>JAYUYI010000035.1:0-5713 GCA_043752545.1 Thermoleptolyngbya sp. | reverse complement strand
TTCAGCGCTTGAAAATTCAGCGATTTCCGATCGCTTTCTCACTAAGTCTGACAAAGAAGCCTGTAGACGGCTCAGGGAGGATTTGTAGCGACTTCCCGATAAGCTCGTCTTGTATAAGCTTAAGCTCAGATGCTCAGTATGTCAATTAGAATATGGCATAATAGGAACAGATGCCGTGTTTGTAGGATCTAGCTGATCATGAAGCACCTCAACAGTATGTATGTGTAAAAAGCGGGAATTCGCATCACCCCGCTTTTTTGTGCAAAAAAATACCCGTTCTATGGAATAGAACGGGTGAACACTTGATGACGCTTCTAGGCTTCTAAAAGCTTTCCGAGGAAATGAACGACGATCTGAGCCGCCATCACCACAAGGACGAAGATAGCGCCGCTTTCAGTGTCAGCCTGAACTCCCAATAGCAGCGCTAGTAGGATGGCAGGTAAAATTACCGCGCCTCTATTTGAAAATTCTCTTAAAACCTTCATCTTTGCCTCAAATGTGTATCTGTTGATACTTATATTCTATCATTAAAGAATAACTAATGTCAACAACAATATAGCTTTTAATCTATATTTATCAAGGGTTTCAGGCTTTTAGTTAAAACCTGCACCGATACTCGCACCCCTGAAAATGCCCACAAAAAAATACCTGTTCTAATTCTAGATTAAAGCAGGTATTGTGAGCATTCAGGTCTATTCTCCTCGCAGCATTTCCACCCATCGGAGGGCGGTCTGTGAAGCCATCGCGACCACAAGGATGACGATGCAGGTTCCAGTGCGGCTTAAGCTGTAAGTAGTTCGCATATAGACGAAAGCTTCGTCTATGTGACCCCTACCTTGAAACACTATCAGCGCTACTAGGAGGACAAGTAAAATCGCGCCTACAAACGTTGTGAGTTCGGAGATCAGAGCTTTCATATTTATTACCTCAAATGTGTATCTGTTGATACTTATATTCTATCATTAAAGAATAACCAATGTCAACAACAATATAGATTAAAAGCTATATTTATCAGGGGTTTCAGGCTTTTAGTTAAAACCTGCATCGATACTCGCACCCCTGAAAATGCTCATAAAAATGCCCTCCTCTATTTCTAGTAGAGGAGGGCATTAAACTCTAGGACTGATCGTCTGTGATTAAGTCCATATTATCTTCGTGTTCGCCGTATTCGCTGAGATACTTCTCAGTCGAGAAGTCGTCTCCAGTCTCCCAAGGGAAGTGAAGACTTTTTTTCGTCTTGTCGATCGTTTCGTCGATCAACGAAAGGGTCTCTATGAGAACCTCTGCCGTGGTTTGTTCTACCGAATCGGTGGTGATTCTGGGCAGAACACTAAAGCGATTGTAAACAGTTGAATAGAGCACTCCCAGGAACCAACCTGTGATGGCTGATTTGCAGAGAGTGAGAATACTTGAGTCGATCGCTGATGTCAGCGCACTCCAGTCTTGGTAATGGACGGCATCAATCAGAGCCGATGTCCATTCTGTCCATTCACTAAACTTCTGTTCTGTGAGCAGCGTCGGCGTTGCCTTCAAGTAGAGAGACAAATTGCCAACAATACTCCAGTCATGGGCGCAGAGTGAAAAGAGCAGCGTTGGAACCACTTGCGCGATTCCAAGCAACAGACCAATGACAAGACATTGATCTGCCAAGCTGATGCTATCAACCTTTTTTACAATCATAAGACCCCGTATGTGTATTGAGTTATACCTTATTATACCAAAAAATAATAATATTTGTCCAGTGAATTAGGGCTGAAAGCCTTGTTTGATAGCCTTTTCCGCAAATGACTTTAGGACGCTAATCGAATTTTGTGACCCCTTCTGTGGTATCATGAAAGTAATAAATGCGTGCCGCTTCGCTACATTGCGGTTGCGCTTAGAAAAAGGTTTTTAACTACATGGAATCATTTTTTGGAGGGATGACCCTATCCTTGGCAGGCGTGAGCACTCTTGTGTTTATTGCTTATCAAAAGGGTTGGCTGCGGCAGGCTGCAAGTCGTGTCGCTAACGAATCAGAGCATCGGAGTCGCGATCGTTTGTTCAAGCTTGTCAAAGAAGCGGAACAACTTAGACAGCAAGTGACCACCTACAACAAGCGTCACCTGGCTCTTGCCTCGGTCTATGGTGATGACCTGCAAATTCTGTCTCGTCGAGAAGGCTCAGAGATTGCTCAAAAGGTGTTTGAAGCCCTAACAGTTGATCTGCCAGGTTCTACACAAGAAACAAGACAACTATGTCAGCAAATTTTGCAGGCTGAAGGTGAACCACAGCCGATTTCTGCAAGTTCTCAGAAATCGACGACTGCTAAAACGACTGCTAAAACGACAGCTGCTAAGGCGACTGTTAGCAGCATAAGAATATTTCAAGATTCCGCTCAGTATGCTTGCCGCGATCCGGAGAACCCGAACGCTCGAATGATTCCCGTCCCAGGCAGAATCCTCAACGATCGTTTAGAAGATGGCGAAGTGTTAGGAGTAGATTTTTTCGCCGTCCCTTTGGAATGGATTGGTGGCTAATCAAGGAGCCAGATCTCCGCTATGCCATTCCGTTCCCGAAACTCACAGCTTCAAATTCAGGTGAAACAATGACTCAAGCAACGATTGAGCAACCTCCCGCCAGCGGGAAGGTTGCCTATGCACAATTGATTGAAACTGTCCGCTCGATCGCGCTGCATCGAGGGACTCAAAATGGAAATAATCAGGTCTATGTAGACGACTTGCTCTATATCTCGGTCGATACCGAGACGCAGCGCGTTTGGGTAAGCGTCCACACCCCGGCTGGGGTAATTTTCCAGAACTCGCCCGTCAATCAGTCTAAACTTGATTGGACTGCTGTACTGGACATCACGGATGAGGGAACTCCCGAAACAATGATGACCTGGGTGACACTGATGAACAGTCGCCGTACTTGGGTGGATCGACTCACCGAACTGGCTCAAGATATTCCGGCTCAACCGTCAACCAAACCGCTCAATTTTATGGCGTTCCAACTGCTGGCAAATTGGAACGCTGGTTTGCTAAAAAGCGTGCTCGACGAATTTACAGCAGGTTTTGACGAGGCTTTCATCTATCAAACTGCTTTTGAGCAGATGCAAGCTTGCCTTCAAGATTGCGGTAAAGTTTTGGGCGACTTGTTTGCAGATCTGACCCCAACCGATGACCAGGCGGTTTTATTTGGTGACGTGTTAGATGCCTATCGTTCGTCGGTGCGAAACCTGTTAGTGCAGGTCGATACCGCTTTGGCGTTTTCCAACCGAGAAATCCAGGTGCAAGTTTCGCATCTGGATGATCCGTGGGAGGTTAGCCATGCTTCTTTATGAAACCTCAATAGAGTACCAAGTCGAAACGCTTTACCAACGCCTCATTGAACAAAACGCTCCGCTTGAACTAAAGGAACCCAGCGAACGTAATCTGCTACGCGAGATTATTCAATTAGGCGATCACGAAATCGCCGCTACGCTCTTGCTAATGGCTGGGTTCAACGTATCCCACGTTCACTGGATGATGGCACCCGCTACGATGCATAGCCCGAATCCGGTGTATGAAGACGATGGTCAAGAAGATTATGTTCAATTTGAGCAATCAGCTTACGAAGACCTTAAAACGCGGAACTGGCTTACCAACATCTGTTACCGGGAACGGCTAGAGCAAATCTTACTAGAACACGATCAAGGTATTGTCAGTCGGTTTGGAACCATTCCCGATGTGTTACTGCACTTCTTGTGCTACCCAGAGACGAAAGCAGACTATCCCATGCTCTACCGCTGGATTCTTCAAACCGTCTTGGACTCCTACGATAGCGCCGCTATCCCGGCCGACTCAACGTTTATGTTCACGATCGAGCAAGTAAGTGCTCGCGACGATTATGAGCATTATCTCAAAGAAGGTTTTGAGGCAATTGCGACCTCAGTACGCCGCGAGGCAATTGAGTCCGTACAACGGAAAAGAGATGGATCGCCGAAGGAAGAAGGAATGCAGCTAGAACTACTCAGGATTCAACCGCTGGACGGCTTGGGATGGTCTAGCCGTCAAAAGATACGAAATGGTTACTATCAGCCAAGTCTCAGTTTAGAACCGAGTGAGGAACTCTCGTTACTACCTGCTTCAGAAGCGGGAATTGTTCCCCAGTGGAGTCTTGCGAGTGAGCAGAAAACCCCACAATTCTTACTTCCCAGCGAACAGCCAGAAGAAGGAATTGTTCCCCAATGGAATCTCGCGAGCAAGCAGAAAACCCCACAATTCTTACTTTCGGGTCAAAACTAAATAAGAGGCGATCGCTTGTGAATTTACAAGCGATCGCCTCTTATTTATCTATCAAAGCCTCTTCTGCGTCAGGCTTTCAGATTTCTAATAGCCTCAATTCGCCACGTCCTTTGAGGCTCTGTTCACTAACAATCTTTAAAACAATGCCAAAATTTTCACAACAAGAGTCTTCTCTCGAGTTTTACTCCATGCTCAAGGCGTTTCATTCCTATGGGCAAATGATGCACGTCGATCGCCCTCAAGAACTTGACTCCACAAGCGTGATTCCCTCCATATCGGATCTGTTGCAGGTGCAGCAAAATGGCAGTACGGAGCGCATCGGGTTTCAAAGTAGCTGGCTCAGACTGATCAATAAACAGATGTCTAAGTCCCGGCGGAGAGACGTGCGATCCTGTCAAGACATCGTTGAATTTAAGGTTCCTGATATGCGGATCGAGCGTACACCGGGAAAGCCCCTCAAGCATATCGGTCTCCCTTGCTTACTCAATGGCTACGCCGAACGGCTCATCTTTGACGGCGAGGATGCCGAAATCGCTGCTAGCATTATGCACCTGGCTAACAAGCACGGGTGGCTGATGGTCTACCTCGTTGCCTGTGAGAGCCATTGGAATGCGCGATGGATTTACTGGGATAAAACGATGGAGCGAGGGAAGCTGCTGAACCGTCCGATTCCTGAGATTGACTGGCTGAAAAAGCCTAATTCCAGAACAATGGATCACCTGTACCACTGCCTGAATCTGATCACTCCTGATTGGCGCAAAAGTGGTTCTGAGACGCGCAAAGTCATCCGTTATTTCTTCGATTGGCTGCTTTGGTCGCTTGGTCATCCTCTGGTGCCGGACTTTCCAGAGGATCTCTGGGGTGGCCGCAGCCACGATAAGTTGTTTCAAGTGTTTGATGTGGAATGGCTGCTAGCCTTTCCTTACGATCACTTTGGTCAACTGTTAGAGCAGACGATGCACTTCTCCTTGCACTCCATGAACAAATCGATTAAGCTGGCGACCCAACTCTTCTCCAGCGGTGGCGCTAAGAAGAAGGCATCATCGTTTGGAGGCTTTGCTAACGTGGACTACCGATCTGCCGTCCTGATTGAGCCAGAATGCGAGACAGGTCGCCTACTGCTGGCATCCTCCAACTATTGCTTTCGGGCAGTGGGCTGCAATACGGATGAGATGCTGTCCAAGGTGTCGCTCTTAAACGATTATCTTTTTCGCCCTTGGTCAATTTATCCGTTTCCGTTTTTAGGCTCAACGGGTGATGTGCTTGACATCCAGGGCAGAACGTTGACCGTGATGAAAGCGAAAGACATTGATCGATCGTACTTTTCTCGGACAGAGGTAGCGCCTAACGCTGCGTTATTCCAGCCAATTCAATTCCGAGCCTGGAAGACTGATTCAAGCCTTAGCTTGGAAAAACCCATTCTGCCTGTGATAGGTCAACTATCGCTAGGG